>CAYRHB010000113.1:0-11532 GCA_964424035.1 uncultured Leptolinea sp. | reverse complement strand
CATCCATAAGAGCCAGTCCATTCATCACGGTGGCCAGCATACCCATGTAATCCGCAGTGGCCCGGTCCATACCGCTGGAAAGGCCAACTTTGCCGCGCCAGAGGTTTCCAGCGCCGATCACAATGGCAACATCCACACCCATTTCGCGTACTTCTTTTACCCGTCCGGCGATATCCAATGCCCGGCGGGGGTCAATTCCTGAGCCGACATCTCCCCCCAGTGCTTCGCCGCTCAATTTCAACAGTATGCGATGATATTTCAGGGATTCCATGCCACCTTCCTTTTTGGTAATAAAAGAGCCAACCATCGGTTGGCTCTTTGAAATTCTTTATTCTTCTGCGGTGGATTCACCCAGTTCCCAACGGACAAAACGACGGATTACAACGTTTTCTCCGAGGCTGACGATGGTATCGTTCAGTAATTCCTGGATGGTGATGTTTTCATCGCGGATATATTTCTGACGGAGCAGAACTTTCTCGTCTTTGAATTTCACCAGGGAACCTTCCACGATCTTGGGGATAATGGTATCCGGTTTGCCATCTTCCTTGGCTTTGGCAGTGGCAATACGGGTTTCCCGTTCGATATCTTCTGTGGGGATGTCTTCTTCACGAATGTAATCCGGAGCGGAAGCGGCAATCTGCAGCGCGATCTCGTGGGCGAAGGAGCGGAATTTTTCCGAGCGGCCGACAAAATCGGTTTCACTGTTTACTTCCACCATTACACCGATACGTCCCTGGGAGTGGGAATACAGCTCAAGCATTCCGTCAGAAGCGTTGCGGTCGGCGCGTTTGGCAGCAGTGGCAAGCCCTTTTTCCCGTAGGAATTCAACGGCTTTGTTGTAATCGCCACCGGCGCTTTCCAGTGCTTTCTTGCAGTCGGAAATACCGGCAGCAGTTGCCTGGCGAAGCTGCTTGATCATTTCAGTTGAAATTTCCATCATGTACCCTTTTTAAAGTTTCAAAAATTATTTCAAATTATAGGATATCTTCGTCAGAATTGTTGGATTCTTCCGATTCGTCATCTCCGCGGCCGCCAAGTTTGGCAAGAGTGGCTTCTCCGAGAAGATCTTTGTCTTCCATGTCGCTGTCATCGATCAGGCTGCGTTTTACCGCTGCAACCCTCGATGCCTGTTTCTCGGTTTCAACTTCCGCTTCTTCCGGTTCTTCGTCTTTGCGCATCGATTTGCCTTCAATGACGGCATCTGCAACTTTACCTACCAGAAGTTTAATGGCGCGGATGGCATCATCGTTGGAGGGAATGACAAAATCAACGCCGCGAGGATCGCAATTGGTATCCATCAGGGCGATGACGGGAATATTCATAATATTGGCTTCGTGTACGGCGGTTTCTTCACGGCCGACATCAACCACAAAGATCAGATCAGGAAGGCGTTTCATGTTCCGCACACCGCTCAGGCGGATGAGCAGACGATTGATCTCACGTTCGATCAGCAAACCTTCTTTTTTGGTGAGGCGGTTGATATCGCCGGTATCGCGCAGTTTCTCAAGGCGTTCCAGTTCAATGATCCGTTGGAAAATGGTCACCCAGTTTGTCAGCATGCCGCCTAACCACCGTTCGGTGACGTAGGGCATGCCGCAGCGGGTGGCTTCTTCTTTGATGGTTTCCTGCGCCTGGCGCTTGGTGCCAACAAATAGGATGGTTCCGCCGCCGGCAACAGTATCACGAACCAGGCTGTAGGCTGTGTTTATGGCTTTGACAGTTTGCTGCAGGTCGATAATGTGGATCCCGTTGCGTTCGGTGAAGATGAACGGGCGCATCGCCGGATTCCACTTGTTGGTGCGATGGCCGAAGTGAACACCACTTTCCAACAGGGCTTTCATGGAAATAACAGTTGACATTATACGCAAGCTCCTTTTTTGCGTTATCTGCCGCTCCCTTCATCCCGGCCTACCACCGTTCATAACGGCACGCGGGGTCAGTCCAGAAGCGTGAGGATTAGGTGTCTTTGCCTAAGCAAAGCGAAAGGAGTATATCATACAATCACCGCAGTTTCAATCATTCCCCGGTATCTTTCCCACGCAAGAAAACCCCGGAAGAACCATGATTAAAAAAGAAAACCGGTTTTCAGGACATCCACTATAATCATTTGTATGGATCTTGGTGAACGGTTTAAGGACGCTTTATCATTGGCAACAGACCTGCATTCCAACCAGCGAAGGAAGGGCTCCGGTATCCCATATGTTGCCCACCTTCTGGGGGTAGCCAGCCTTGTGCTGGAATACGGTGGAAATGAAGAAGAAGCCATTGCGGCGTTGTTGCATGATGCGGTTGAGGATCAGGGTGGAAAACAGACCCGACAGATAATCGCCGATAAGTTTGGAGAACCGGTGGCACAGATCGTGGATGGTTGTACGGACTCGGATACCATACCAAAGCCACCCTGGCGTGGGCGTAAGGAAGCCTATATCGCCCATCTTGCCACGGCAACTCCATCTGTGTTGCTGGTATCCGCCTGCGATAAGCTATACAACGTGCGCACTATCCTGGCAGATTATCGCCGGATGGGTGATGAAATCTGGGAACGTTTTAAAGGTGGACGGAAAGACGGAACTCTCTGGTATTATCAGGCGCTTGTAATTGAATATAAGAAGACCGGAAATCAGCCGGTATATGATGAACTGGAACGCACGGTCAGGGAATTACTTGACCTGGTCCATTCGCGTTAATTTTCATTTTTCTACATGGCACATGAACCGGCATGTGGTTAAAGTCCGGCATCTCTGAAAGCGAATTCTTTATTGATCTACTGATTGGGAGGTTGATTCATGCATATTGTTGTTACCAACGATGACGGTGTATACGCACCCGGCCTGCTGGCTCTGGCAAAGGAATTGATGAAATTGGGAAAGGTTAGTATCGTGGCACCGGACCATAACTGGTCGGCTTCCGGGCATGTCAAAACTCTTCACCGTCCATTGCGAGTAAAAGAGATCGAGTTGGATGACGGTACTCCTGCCCGGGCTTGTGATGGCGCGCCATCCGATTGTGTGGCATTGGCAGCACTTGGCGTACTACCGGATCCCATCGATTTTGTTGTCTCGGGAATCAATCCAAATGCCAACCTGGGACATGATGTAACGTACAGCGGTACTGTCACCGCTGCCATGGAGGGGGCCATCTGGGGAATCCCATCCGTCGCAGTTTCTGTGGACGCGCCTGAATATCACCGTGGACCGTTGGATTACACGGTATCCGCTGAAATGGGACGCAAAGTGGTTGAGATGTTGATGGAAAATCCCATTCCGCATAATGTATTGTTGAATGTCAACGTACCTTATTTGCCGGTGGAACAGATCAAAGGTTTTGCCATTACCCGCCAGGGTCTGCGTATCTATCGTGATGAACTGGTTAAACGTGATGATCCCCGCGGACGTCCTTACTACTGGATCGGTGGTGATGCCCCGACCGGTGTTAAAGAGGATGGAACAGACATCGGCGAATTGGCTTCCGGTTTTGTTTCGGTGACCCCCATTCAACTTGACCTGACCGCTCACCTGATGGTGGATCAATTAAAAAAATGGGACTGGGGTAAATAGTATCGCAGTATACGTTTTATCTGATTGATGGGGCGGGCATTTTGTATTTACCCGCCCCATCTTGTTTAAATTCATTCTCCACCGGACAGCCCTGATCTTGGATACGATGGTATCTTAACCGTTGGTCAAGTTCCCTGTTAAATTGCGTTTGTAATAGATGCTCATCAATATTCCGGCAAGAATACATACGGTCCAGTTGATAGAAAGACTGGCAACTTCATAGCGGTAGTCGCGGTTAAGTCCGTACTGGATTGAGTAAACCACAAAACTGAACAGGCTGACCAGCAATGGGGATATCAATACCCAGCGGATTGTTTTTTCCAGTCTGCTCTTCGTGGGAAAAGCCAGCGCGAGAAAAAAGAACGCCACCCCCATCATGGTAAAACCCAATTCCTCAAGCGCAATGAAAATGCCATGCCCGTTATATTGTGTCAGAAGTGGAATTCCTTCCATCTGCCCCTGCATGACACTTACCGGTACAACCGAAACCTGAACAAAATAATCTACCAGCAATGCAGTACTGGCAATTAACGCGAAGGAAACTCCGATGAAAGAGTAAATTTTCTTATCCACCGTGGTATTGAAGTGGTTGGCAACCATGAATATTACGAAGGCACATATTTGAAAAATGGCGGCAACCATCCAGAAGTAATCCCGGGGAAAATATGCGAGGATTTCCGGATAGGGATATGTCATGCAATTGGCCATGCAATTTGGCCCGGATGGTGGAATGGCTATCATTCCGAGCCCGAAGGCGAAAAGGGTCAACAAGGCCAGAACCCATGAAGAATGGAACCCGATCTTTGCTAAGGATTTATTCAAATCTGTTGGATTCATTTATTCTCTCCCATCCGTATGACATTGGCCATCATTGAATCAAATCTTCTCTATTTTGTATAACGGAGTTCGTTCTAGATTTATTCGGTTTTTCCGACAGATCTTTGTTGTATTTTTTCAATCGCTGTTGAATGGGTGGATGGTTTTTTTGCTATACTCAAATCAGGTCCACATACCGCAGATGTTCTGAAAGGAGAGACGGCGATGCAATTCAAAGTGCGTGATTGGATGGTTGACCTCATCGTGTACGTTGAGCCTGATAGTTCGGTCAGAGATGCGCTGGCATTAATGCGGAGGCGGTATATCCATAGCCTGATCGTTCAGAAATCCAAATCCAACCCGGAATACGGCATACTAACATCTACGGATATCAGTGACAAGGTTGTGGCTGAGAACCGCAATCCGGCGACCATAACCGTCGCGGAACTGATGACATCACCCATCTTGACGATCGGCATGGATCGTCCCCTTCAAGAATGTGCGAAGATCATGAAAGAAAAGAAGATCCATCACCTTCCGGTGGTGGATGACAAAGGCTCCCTGGTGGGTATGATCTCGGCAACGGATTTTCTTGTCGCGGCCGAGGCAATGGGACGGGAACCCGGAGAGCGAATAACCTAGGAAAAATTCCTGAATTCATTTATGACCTGCCTAGGATTTCCGGCAGGTTTTTTTTTTCGTAAAACGTCTAGGGCAAGGTCTATGCTCTCTGAGCCCCCAGCCGGAGCTTGTTATCGTAAATTTTGCCTGTATATATCCATTTCACATGTGCAGGTATTACTGATACCTATGATGGCTGTTTAAACGGGACAAACACGTTTCCGTGTTGTGATGTTCATTATTCCCGGAAGAAATGATTTCAAAGTAAATCCATCATTTTTCCGGAGGAAAAAGCACCCCCATCAATTACCTGTAATAATGGCATTGCTACCATCCATCTATGTCCTTCTATCTATTAAAAAGATTCATGTTATTTTCATATTGCAGATACAAAAAGTGTCATATCGCAAGGGTATAATTCGCGTGTGGATTTGAAAATGCGAAAAACATGGTTATCCGTTGTAATTGGTCTGAGCTTTCTTTTTCCGGCTGTGCCGGTTCAAGCACAATCAGGTGATGTGTATGACATGATCGCCCAGGTAAATGCTGTGCGTTCGAATAACGGGCTTTCTCTACTGGAAGTGGATGGATCATTAATGGCGTCCGCTCAGGCTCACGCCGAATATATGGCCAGCACGGGTGTGTGTTCACATACGGGTGCGGGGGGAACAACAGCCAAACAGCGAATGGTTAATGCCGGTTATGGTGGCGGCGCAACGGTATGGGGAACAGAAAACATCATGTGCGGCAATTTCAGCGTCTCCGAAGTCACCACCTGGTGGCAGGGCGATGAATGGCATCTTCTTCCCTATAACCAGGGTAATTACCGTTCCATCGGGGGTGGAATTGCCTCCAGTTCAAATGGATATCGTTACTTTGTTATTGACGTGGCATATACATCCGGCAGCACCTCATCCGGAGGGACAACATCATCAGGGACAACGTCAACGACCGGAGATGGATCCGTATCGGCAACAACATCCGCAGCGCAGCGTGTTGCACCGGTGATCACCGCCACATTGCAACCGGATGGTTCATTGATCCATGAGGTTCAACAAGGGCAGGCATTCTGGAGCATTGCCATCGCTTACGACGTGAAAATAAATGAAATCATCCAGATGAATGGTTTGTCATCCGGCTCGGTATTAAGCATCGGTCAAAAACTGCGCATACATGGACCCTTTACATCAACGCCGGTACTGACCGAGACATCCACTCCTGAACCGGATACTGCCACACCAACCATATCCCAGACACCCACCATAACACCCACACCCACGCAATCGGCTACTCCAACACCCCGTCCCTTGTTCGAAGGCGCTGCAGGATTTCAAAATATTGACCGGCGGGGACTGGGGATAGGTCTGGTTGTGATCTGCATAATGGGTTTGGGTTTAATGATCGTCGGAGGAATGCGGCGGAAAAAGCATGAAAAACCGGAAGATTACGACCCGCTCAATCCGCCGGTCGAATCACTCTAGATCATAAAATCTTCACCATGCCAGATTCCGTTTTCAGGTGTGTGGGGTGAGAATATCCGCTCCAGACGAGGTTCATCTTTGAAAAAGACCGGCTGGTCCGCGGGATGAACATGGAGGCTTGATTCCACTTTTTCCAGGCGCTCCAGAATATAGGTGATCGAAGCTCCGATCGTGTCCGGAAGACGGTCGTGGTGCAGATCTGGGGCTGTTTCTTTGGGTTTACTGCGAACCACTACCTGGCCGGGAACACCAACAACCACAGAATCGGGTGGGACCGATTTTACGACCACGGCATTGGCACCGATACGGCTGCTTTCGCCCACAGTAATGGCGCCCAGTATTTTGGCACCGGCGCCCACCACGACATTATCTTCCAGTGTTGGATGGCGTTTACCTTTTTCGAGGCTCACGCCACCCAGGGTAACACCGTGGTAGAGGGTGACATTTTTGCCGATCTCTGCGGTTTCTCCAATGACCACTCCCATTCCATGGTCAATGAAAAAGCCATCACCTATTGTCGCGCCCGGGTGGATCTCAATACCGGTCATATTACGAAACATATGTGAGATCATGCGTCCAATGAGAAGCATCCTGTGTGTCCAGAACCAGTGAGCCATACGGTATCCCCACAGGGCGTGTAACCCGGGGTATGAGAACAGGACTTCCAGGGTGCTGTGGGCAGCCGGGTCGCGATCAAAAACCGAACGGACATCTTTGCGAAGAGTGTCAAACATGGCTGCTCCTTATTCAACCAGGTCTGCGTAAAGCGGGGTGCTCAAATAGCGCTCGCCAAATGAGGGAATGATCACAACAATCAACTTTTTCGCATTTTCCTGGCGGTGTGCGACCTGAATGGCTGCCCACAGGGCCGCCCCCGATGAAATGCCAACCAGAAGCCCTTCTTCCCGTGCGGCGGCACGCGCTGTTTTAAAAGCGTCTTCGCCTTTCACCCGGATGATCTCATCATAAATGGCTGTATTCAGCACATCCGGAATAAAACCAGCACCAATTCCCTGCAATGGATGGGGACCTTTTTCGCCTCCCGATAGAACGGGAGAGGAATCCGGTTCAACCGCGATCATCTTTACGGAAGGTTTGCGGGACTTCAACACTTCGCCTGTTCCGGTAATGGTCCCTCCGGTCCCCACACCTGCAACCACAAGGTCAACCCCACCGTCAGTGTCTCGCCAGATTTCTTCTGCTGTTGTTTTGCGATGGATTTCAGGGTTGGCAGGATTGTTAAACTGCTGGGGTAGGAAATATTTGGGATCGGAAGCAGCGATCTCTTCCGCTTTGCTGATGGCGCCGCCCATCCCTTCAGCCCCCGCGGTGAGGATCAGATCAGCGCCGTAGGCTTTGAGCAGCATCCGGCGCTCTTTGCTCATAGTGTCAGGCATCACCAGCGTGATCCTGTAGCCTTTCGCGGCGGCAACCATGGCAAGCGCGATCCCGGTATTACCGCTTGTAGGCTCAATTATGATGGATCCCTTCTTTAACGTTCCAGCTTTTTCTGCCGCGTCTATCATGGCAAAACCGATGCGGTCTTTGACGCTATGCGCGGGATTAAAAAATTCCAATTTGGCGACGATCATCGCCTTTGCCCCTTCGGAAAGACGGTTGATGCGAACCAATGGTGTATTACCGATCAACCCGGTAACATCTGATGCTATTTTCATGAAAAGCCCCTGTTAGTAAATGGTTTAGTACAACAAAAAATGTATCACTGCGTATATGGAATATGCGGAGATACAACAGAGGCCAGGCTATTCAGTTTGTATTCAAATAGCGATTTCCCGGCGGCTGGTTATCTCCGCCCGGGACACAAGCAAATTAGTGGAAGCAACAAAAAGTTCATTTTCATAATTCAGGTATATATTGGCTATATTATACAGAATGAATGGCTGGTGTCAATAAAAAAGCAAAAACTGTATAATCTTTGCCTGGATATGGAAAAGCACAGAAAAATGAGATTGGGAGGACGTTATGAGGCGAGGTGGTTTATTATGGGGATTGTTGTTGTTGATGGGGGGTGTTCTATTTCTTCTGGATAATCTGGGTTTTCTTCCGGTCAGTGCGCTTTCCATTTTCTTTCCGGCTGTTTTGATCCTGATCGGTTTATGGTTTCTGGTCGGGCCGTTATTGTTTCGGGAGGTGGTTGAGACTCGTTCCCTTTCTATTCCCGTGGAAGATGCGACAGAAGCAGTTGTTAAAATCCGGCATGGAGCCGGCGGTGTTAATCTGGGTTCGATGGCTGGCAACGATAATATTCTAGAAGGGACATTTACCGGCGGAGTTGAAGAAGAGATCGAACGAACCGGATCGAAGTTTGGGATCAAGCTGCGGGTTCCTGAATTTGAATGGTGGGGATTTCCCAATGTGGCCCGGAGCGAAGGTTTCAAATGGGATATCTCTTTAAATAAATCGATTGCCTATACGTTGGATGTAAAAACCGGCGCCAGTAGAAACCGGTATGATCTGCGTGATCTCATTATCACTGAGATCCGGATGGAATCGGGCGGGAATGATACCGAGGTTTTGATGCCTTCTCAAGCCGGTTATACCCGCGGAGAATTTCATTTTGGATCAGCCCGGTTGGAGATCCGTATTCCAGAAAATGTGGCTGCCCAGATCAGGATAAATGGCGCCCTGCTGGATACAAATGATATCGACCAGTCCCGTTTCCCGAAATATGGTGATATTTTCAGCAGCCCGGACTACGCTTCTGCTGCAAACAAGATTGATATCACAGTGGAAGCCGGTGTTGGCAAGTTGTTGGTGCGTTGAGGCTGCGATGAATCGAAAATTTCTGATCGGATTGTTTTTCATCCTCCTGGGATTCGCCACATTGTTTTCAAATCTGGGTTATTTTTCCCTGAATCACATCATCTGGCCAGCTTTCTTTGCGGCAGGAGGATTGGTCTTTTTGTACTTTTTTGCTATTTCCCGGTCCAACTGGTGGGCTGCCATTCCCGGATGCATTCTGTTGTCCATCGGGGCGATTATCGCGCTTCCGTATGTGTCTTCCAATCTTGATGATGTGCTGGGTGGCCCCATTGTGCTGGCGGGTATTTCACTCGGATTCTGGCTGGTTTATTTGCGGATTCCAACCAACTGGTGGGCTATCATTCCTGCCGGAGTGATGTTAACTGTGGCTTCCATGACCCTGATGCAATCTGACAACGGTCTCGCTACGGCAGGTGTCTTTTTCATCGGGCTTGGGTTGACCTTTGCACTGGTGGCGCTTCTGCCGGGTGCCGCCCTGCGCATGGCCTGGCCATGGATACCGGCCGGAATAATGTTATTGATGGGTTTCCTGTTCATTTCGTCGGCCTCAAACCTGGCTGCCTATGTCCTACCGGTAGGAATGATCCTGGGTGGACTGATCCTGATGGTTCGGGCGTTGGGCCGCCGTTGATCTTATTTTGGAGGAATTATTATGCAAAATCGTCTTGTACGACCTGAAAATGGGAGAATTCTTGCCGGTGTGTGTGCCGGTATTGCAAACTGGCTTGGTCTGGATGTCACCCTGATAAGGATCATTTTCCTGATCCTGGGATTTTTGACTGGTTCTGGCCTCTTTATCTACCTGATCCTGTGGGTAGTCATGCCATCTTCCAATGAAATTCCCGGTAATCAAACGGATTGGGCATCGCGGGCAGGGCAAATACGCGATGATTTTATCCAAGCAACCAGCAAACCAAATATGGACGCGTTAAAGATATTTGGCGGTGTACTTTTGGTTTTGGGATGCTTCTACTTGTTGAAAGAAATCCAACCTGACTGGTTCTTCTGGGCGAATAAAAGCGTATTATGGGCTGTGGCGTTGATCGTAATCGGTCTGGTATTTGTCATCCGGGCATTACGGGGAGATATGTAATGGAAGAAAATAATAACCGGACTGATTATCCACGCCGGGAGAGGAAAGGGATATTCTTCCCACTGTTGTTATTGACAGCCGGGATCTTATTGCTTTTATCGAATTTTGGATATCTCCCCGGTGGATTCTGGGGTTTTGTGGAGGTCTACTGGCCTGTTTTGTTGATCATTTCAGGGTTGGATGGATTGATCCGTGGCAATGGGATTACGGGATCACTTCTGATTGCCGGATTTGGTGGACTGTTGCTGGCTGGAAATCTGGGGTATATATCCCTTTCCGCCTGGGAATTGATCATGAAAGGCTGGCCTCTGATCCTCATTGGAGCCGGTTTGGACATCATCATTGGCCGGCGGACTGCAATACGGTCAGTTTTTGGGCTTGTACTGGCTTTTATTCTGATCGCATGCCTCGTCTGGATCGCCGACATGTCCATTCCAGGCAACATTCAAACCACGGAATTCCACCAGAAGTACGAGGGGCAGTCCAGGCTTGAGCTTGATATTAACCGTGCAGCCGGAAAGGTGGAAGTGCTTTCTGCCGGATCAGACTCGAACCTTGTGGATGCCCGTTTAAACCTGCTTCGCAATGAAAAGATGGAACCCATGGTTGAAACGGGAAACGATTCAGTAACCATCCATTTTGGTACTGACAGGAATAATTTCCCCGGTACATCACGTCCACTGAATAATTCGGAATGGCATATCAAAGTTCACCCTGACACGACTCTGTCGGTCAATTCGGTTGTTGTGATGGGTGAGAATAAACTGGATTTCAGAGGATTGGATGTTGACCAGGTCAAATGTGAAACAGTCATGGGTAAATCCGACATTTTCCTCTCAGAAGATCCAGAGGCCACATACGAAGTCTCCGGCGCCATGGGAAAGATCACTCTCCATATTCCTGAAGGAATGGCCGTCAGGATCGATGCGGAAAAAGCCATTGGAGCCACATTCATTCCCGGTGGGTTCTCACAGGATGGTGACCAGGTTTTCTCCCCGGAGTATAAAAACGGAAAACCAGCCATTGAAGTAAAAACCGAATTACCCATTGGTGCAATACAAGTGGTTGAATATCCGATTGACCTGTAGATACAATGGAACAAAATACTTGCCTTAAGCGTCTGCAATATTGAAGATTCCATTGTTTGGAGGAAAAATGAGACGATATTTTATAACAGGTA
>CAYRHB010000112.1:0-11548 GCA_964424035.1 uncultured Leptolinea sp. | reverse complement strand
GTACCACGGAGAAAGTCCCTTCGCCCCTGACGGCGGAGGACTTTTTATTTAATTTATTTCTGGAGATGAATATGAGTCAGGCACCAATCCCAACATATGATCCCGGTGAAATAGAGCCCCGCTGGCAAAAGCGCTGGGAAGAAGACGGGTTATATCACTCTGATATTGATCCGGATAAACCCAAGCATTACGCGTTAACCATGCTTCCCTACCCATCCGGTGATCTTCACATCGGGCATTGGTACGCCATGACCCCGGCCGATGCCCGGGCACGGTTCATGCGGATGCGTGGTTTCAATGTCCTTTTTCCCATGGGATTCGACGCATTCGGCCTCCCGGCGGAAAATGCGGCTATCAAAAAGAATATTCATCCCAAGACCTGGACCTACGCGAATATTGACCGTATGCGTGGACAACTCAAGAGTATGGGCGGGATGTTCGACTGGCGCCGTGAAGCCATCTCAGCCGATCCCAAATATTACAAATGGTCGCAATGGTTCTTTACCCAGCTTTATAAACACGGGCTGGCTTACCGGAAACATTCACCCGTGGATTGGTGCCCCAATTGCAATACCACCCTGGCCCGTGAACAGGTCTGGGGTGACGACCGGCATTGCGAACGTTGCAACACGCCCGTTATCAAAAAGAATCTGAACCAGTGGTTCTTCAAAATCACCGCCTATGCGGAGGAACTGTTGGACTTCAGCACAATCGACTGGCCGGAAAGGGTAAAAACCCTGCAGACCAATTGGATTGGCAAATCGACCGGCGCGGCGGTCACCTTCCACACCGAACAGGGTGATCCATTGGAAGTATTCACAACCAGGCCGGATACGTTATGGGGTGTTACTTTCATGGTACTGGCACCGGAACATCCTCTGGTGACCAAATTAACCACCCCTGACCAGAAAGATGCGGTTGATGCGTATCTGGCGGAAACCATCCGTCAAACGGATATTCAGCGTGAGGCGGCAGACAAGGAAAAGACCGGCGTTTTCACCGGTGGATTTGCCATCAATCCTGTTAACGGAGAGAAGATCCCTGTTTGGATTGCTGATTATGTATTGATGACCTACGGTACCGGAGCCATTATGGCTGTGCCCGCACACGACCAGCGCGACTTTGAATTTGCCCGGAAGTTTGATCTGCCTGTCCGGGTTGTGATCCAGGCAGAAGGTGAACCGGAAATTGATGCTGACAGCATGACCGAGGCTGTTCCTGCCAAAGGTGGCATGGTCAATTCAGGCGAATTGACCGGCACTCCGGAAGATCAGGCAATGCCGCGGGTGATCAAATTCCTGGAAGACAAAAATGCCGGACATGCGACAACAAATTATCGTATCCGTGATTGGTTGATCTCCCGCCAGCGCTACTGGGGTGCGCCCATCCCTATGGTCTTCTGCGAGAAATGCGGTGTTGTTCCCGTCCCTGACGATCAGCTTCCCGTTTTACTGCCGGATGATGTTGAGTGGAAACCAACCGGTGAAAGTCCATTGAAATTACACCCGACATGGAAAAAGACCACCTGTCCTCAATGTGGTGGTCCGGCAGAACGTGAAACAGATACCATGGACACGTTCATGTGTTCTTCGTGGTACCATCTGCGCTACCTTTCCCCCGATTATGATAAGGGCCCGTTTGATCCGGCGGAATATAAATACTGGGCGCCAGTGGATGTTTATACCGGTGGCATTGAACACGCCACCATGCATCTTATCTATACACGTTTCTTCCAGAAAGCCCTGCGCGATATGGGGATTGCCGAAGGTCCCGAACCAATGCTCACCCTGCGGAATCAGGGTATTGTTCTGGGTGAAGATTCCGAGAAAATGAGCAAGAGCCGGGGAAATGTGGTCGCCCCTGACGATCTGGTCAAGTCTTATGGAGCAGATTCAGTCCGCGCCTACCTGATGTTTTTTGCCCGTTGGGACCTGGGAGCACCGTGGAATAAGTCCGGCATTGACGGAACTGTCCGCTGGCTGCGTCGGGTTTGGTCCATCTGCCAGGAATCATCAGCCGGTAAAACACCTTCTGATGAAGCCGAAAAGAATCTTCGCCGCAAGCTGCATCAAACGCTGCGTGCGGTAACCCGCGATTTTGACAATTTTGAATTCAATACCATCGTGTCCGGATTGATGGAATTACTCAATGAAATGCAAAGATTCAGGCAGGAGAATCCCGGTCCGTCCAAAGCCTGGGATGAATGCGTCGATATATATATACGCATGTTAGCCCCGGTTGCCCCACATATTTCTGAAGAAATCTGGACCCGTCTGGGCAAGCCATATTCCATCCATACCCGGGAATGGCCGGTTGTGGATGAAGCCGCCGCTGCCGACGAAAGCATTACCCTTGTCCTCCAGGTTAATGGTAAAGTCCGCGACCGCCTGATCGTCCCGGTCTCTGTCACTGAGAATGAAGCCAAATTCGCCGCCCTGTCCAATGAATCCGTTCAGCGCGCCCTTGATGGACGTTCACCGAAGAAGGTGATCTACGTTCCCGGCCGGCTGGTCAATGTAGTCGGATAATTGACTCCGATAAATCGATTGATTTCTGAATATTTTTTGGGTTGGAGTTCGATTGGACTCCAACCCTTTTTATACCAATCCTCATCAGAAAGTAGAATTAGGTAAATGGAGGTTCTTATGCGCCTGGAAGACCTGAATTGGATGGATGTGGAGGAATATCTCAAACACGATGACCGCCTGATGATCGTTATTGGATCCTGTGAGCAGCATGGCTATCTTTCCTTATTAACCGACGTCCGGATTCCGCAGGCGTTCTCAGACGCCGCCTCCCAACGTACTGGAATACCGGTTGCGCCGGCAGTCAATTTCGGGGTTGCGCCTTATTTTCTCGCCTACCCCGGGACCCTTTCGCTTCGCATTGAAACTCTCATGTATCTTCTTGAAGACATCATCCGCTCCGCTGCCGGTTCGGGATTCAAACGAATACTTGTGGTGAATGGCCATGGAGGGAACAATGGCGCATCAACCCACCTTGCCCAATTGGCGAATTCACTACCTGAGATCCAAATTTCCTGGTATTCCTGGTGGGAATCCCATAGTGTTGAAGCGGTTTGCGTTAACCATGGATTGACAATGGAGCATGGCGGTTGGGGGGAAGCTTTCAACTTTACGCGTGTGACAGATCTTCCCTCTGATCCCAAACCACCGGTTAAGATAAAAGGGATGCCAAATGCCACTCAAACCCGTCAAATCTGCGGGGATGGCATGCTGGGTGGGCCTTATCAGGTGGATGAAACCATAATGACCGAGGTTTTTCAGGCCGCTCTGGATGACATTTTACATCTGCTCGAGTTTTAAATTTTACAACCTGATTACACAGGTACAACACAGTCATAATGCTCCGTTTCTACAATGATTTCTGGAAATTGAAATCAGACTGTATTAGAAACGGAGTTGATATGAAATCAAAAAACAAGGCAATTCGTTATACCGGGTATTTGTTTTTCACAGTTTTTCTTTTGGTGATGGCTTTCTTTCTGTTACCGGAAACAGTTTTTGCCATGCCGCCGGCAGATGACAACCCGCCTCTCCAATCCACCTTGCAACCGGATGATCCCCTTCCCCCGGATAACCCGGAAGAGCAAGATGAAAATTTTAGGATGGGAAGGCTCCTTGAACAGGAAAAAAGGAATCATGAGCGGCAACAGGGCATTCTGAATAAAGCAGACAACGCGGTTGACCGGATTTCAGAAATGATAGCGGGTGCCCGGGAAAATGGAAAAGATACACAGATTTTAGATCAAGCCGTTGCAGCGTTCAATGAACAATTGGCTGAAGCCCGACTGGCGTATGACCGTACAGGAATATTGATCCACCGGCATGAAGGATTTGATGACAAAGGGAAAGTTATTGACAGGGAAACAGCCAGAAAGACGGTGGAATCGATACGCGATGGGACTGATAGCGTTCGGAAAATATTGATAAAGGCATTGCAAGATCTGCGAGAGGCAGGCAAGTCCTATCGTGAAGCCAACCCAAGACCTGTTACACAACCAGTATCTGATCCAGCCTGACATACAAAAAGACTGATAAATACCCGGCTAAAGTCCGGGTATTTTCGTCTAAATCTGGTTGACGGAAAGGTTCAGGTCAGGCAAAATAATGATCATGGTTTTTGATCGCCGTTTGAATTCACTGGCTTTTTCCCTGCGCCGTCCTTTCCTGATTGTAACCAGTTCCGCCATTGCCGGCGGTCTCGCCATCATCGCACAGGCATGGATACTTTCAGATATTCTAAACCGTGTACACATGTTCCACATCGGGCTTGAACAAGCCGCACCATCACTCATTCTGTTTGTGCTGGTGATAATCGCGCGTTCGGGTCTGGTCTTTATTAACGAACAGAGCTCCGCATATTTATCTGAAAACATCCGGGCAAATCTCAGGGAACAAATGGCGGTAAAAATCCTCAGACTGGGTCCCGCGAGTATTGAACAACAGAAGACCGGCGAACTGGCATATGTGGTTACAGCCGCCATTGACACACTGGATGCGTATTTCAGTCAATACCTTCCCCAGCTTGTGATATGCGCCGTTTTACCGGTGAGTATTCTATTCATTGTTTTTCCCTTGGATTTCCTGTCAGCCCTTATCCTGCTGGTAACAGCACCGCTCATCCCGATTTTTATGATCCTCATCGGTCGCACAACCGAAACCCTCACCCACAGGCAATACGCCGCTTTCAGCCGTATGAGCGCCTTTTTTCATGACTCATTGTGCGGTCTTAGAGAATTAAAAAACCTTGGCCGCAGCGCTGATCACGCATCCCGGCTCGACCGGGTAAGTGAGGCATACCGGGATGCCACATTAAAAGTTTTACGGATCTCATTTTTATCCGCACTGGTATTGGAACTCGCAGCCACACTCAGTGTTGCCGTGATCGCTGTGCAGATCGGAATTCGCCTGATGTACGGGCAAATGGAATTCCATCAGGCATTTTTCTTTCTCGTCATCGCCCCGGAATTCTATTTCCCATTACGGCAATTGGGTGCGCGTTTTCACGCCGCCCAAAATGGCATAGTGGCAGCAAAAAGGATATTTTCCATTCTGGATGAACCGGAGAATGGGTCAGGTAATTTTCAGGTGGAGATTTCTCCCGGGGTATTACCGGTATTCCCGGACAAGTTTGAGATCCAATTCGACAATATTAGTTTCGCGTATCCCGGTCGGGAAAATGATGCTGTTCACCGGGTTTCGTTCTCCATTCATTCCGGCGAGAAGATTGCCATCATCGGGTTGAATGGTTCCGGAAAAAGCACGCTGGCATCGCTTTTTTTGCGATTTATTCAACCGCAAGAAGGAAGGATTCTGTTCAATGGCAGGGATATACAATCCTTCCATCCTGATGAGTGGCGCGCCGGGATTGCCTATGTCAGTCAGCAACCTGCATTGTTCAACACATCGATCCGGGAAAATTTGACCATCACCGCTCCTCATGCGTCTGGCGGACAATTGGAAAAGGCGCTTCAGCAAGCCCAATTACTGGCTACTGTAAAGGCTCTTCCTGAAGGCATTGACACCCGATTGGGTGAAGATGCCTTCGGGTTAAGTGGAGGCCAGGCTCAGCGTTTGATCCTGGCCCGGGCTTTTCTTAAAAATACCCCCATACTTGTCCTTGATGAACCGGGGGCACATCTTGATGCCCTGTTGGAAGATGAATTGGAACGTTCCATCTCCAGATTACAACAGAACCGCACAAGCATCGTGATCGCCCACCGGAAACAAACAGCCTGTGAAGCCACCCGGATCCTGATGATGGACCAGGGTAGGCTGATTGGATCGGGTCCGCACGGGCAACTGCTCCAGACCTGTCCACAGTACGCCCGCTTTTACACCGGAGACGGGTTGTGATCTCACAGGACTTAAATATTCCCGCGTCTCCAGCAAACAAACCAACCATTTCCCGCAGGTTGTTATCTTTCGCGCGGCCTTATTGGAAAGAGATCACTCTTTCCCTGTCCCTTTCTGTGGCCACAACAGCCGCCAATATAGGATTAATGGGAACATCCGCCTGGTTGATTGCTACAGCCGCCCTTCAACCTTCCATTGCCGAACTGCAGGTAGCCATTGTCGGAGTCCGTGCCTTTGGTATCGCCCGGGGTGTTTTCCGCTACCTGGAACGTCTGGTTTCACACTCCGTCAATTTCCACCTGTTAGCCCGGCTGCGCGGGTGGTTCTTTCGTTCTGTTGAACCGTTGGTTCCGGGAGCCATTGAGGATATTAAAGCCGGTGACCTGCTGGCACGATCAGCCCGGGATATTGAAGCTCTTGAAGATTTCTATGTCAGAGGTATCGCACCTCCCTTAGCTGCCATTGTAGTTACCCTGGGTATCAGTCTGTTCACATTACAGTTTGGTGTTAGTCTCGCCGCTCTACTTGCCTGCGGCCTTCTACTGACCGGGTTTGTTCTGTCATTCTTGATCCGCAGGATAAGCCATGGGCAGTCTCAAATTCTAGCGGCTTCCCGGGGGCATCTGGCTGCCGTTTCCATGGAGACCATCCGCAACACCGGCGAAATCCTTATGTCCGGTGCCCGGGATTCCCACCTGGGAAGGGTTCGGAGAGCATCAAATGATGTCAGGGACGCCGGTCTTTCTGTATCCCGCCTTCATTCCATATCACTGGCTGCGGGCGTACTGATTTCCAACCTTACCCTCGCCGCCATTTTGACCATGGGAATTCATCTTGTTCAAACCGGGCAGATTGATGGTGTGACTCTGGCAGTCCTCGCCCTGGTGACATTGGCAGGATTTGAACCTGTCAACCTGCTCCCGGCTGCGTCGGCCAGAGTGGAGACGAGTCTGGCATCTGCCGGGCGGTTGTTCGAAGTGGCCGACCGTCCTCTACCGGTCATTGACATGGTGAATGCATCATCCTTGTCAGAGTTTCACAGACTTTCCATCAACAGTCTGGAATTTTCGTACCCGGCAGTGGAACACCCCGCCCTTACTGGAATAAATCTTGAACTGCATCCCGGCAGTAAGATTGCATTGGTCGGGCAAAGTGGTTGTGGCAAAACAACGTTGCTCAAGATTATTCAACATCACCTTTCACCGTCTTCCGGGACTGTCACATGGAATGATATCAATTCGTCTGAACTGGACGGAAAATCAATCCGCTCCATGCTGTCTGTCATATCACAAGATGGGTATTTGTTCTCAGCATCCATCCGTGAAAATCTCCGGCTCACATCACCACAATCAGATGATAGCGAAATGACGGATGTCATGCAAAAAGTCGGCCTCTCGAACTGGTTCAACAACCTTCCGGAAGGGCTGGATACGTGGCTGGGTGATAACGGGAAATTGCTCAGCGGTGGTGAGAGGCAACGGTTGATCATTGCCCGTGCCCTGCTCATGAACCGGCCCGTCATCCTGGCAGATGAACCCCTGGTCGGTCTGGACAGTGAGTCAGATAAAGAACTACTTTCAACTCTTCTGCATCAATCCTCCGGGACAGCATGCATCATTGCCACTCACCGGCTGGTTGGTATGGAAGAATTTGATGAGATTCTTGTTCTGGCCTCCGGCCGCATAATCCAACGGGGTAAACATTCTGATCTGTCTTCCGGTTCCGGATTGTACCGGCAGATTCTGGACCAACAGAATAACAGGTTTTCTTTCAATTGATACACCTGGAACAAAACAACGGCCTCCGGCGTCCATAGATTAGAACGTTAATCAGGAGGATTCCATGCGGGCCAGATTGTTGATCAGTTTCCTGCTTTCCGGCATATTTTTGTCAATACAAACCGGCATTGCGCTTGCAGACGGGTTTATCATTCCCGAACCGCCTGTTTGTGATCCATTTCCTTGCCATCCACCGGTAATTTCCATAAGTTCCAGCCCTTTAACGGTTAAGGAACATATTGTCACAGTCCGTATCAAGTATCAATTGGCTGTTACACACCTTGAACAGATATTTCTGAATACCAGCCGGCAGACTATTGAAGGAACATACCTGTTCCCGCTGCCTGAAGATGCTGTAATTCAACAGTTCACACTCTGGGTTGACGGTAAACCCGTGGATGGGCAGGTGCTTTCTGCGGAGGAGGCAAAACAGACCTACCTGGATATTGTTCGTGATATGCGTGACCCGGCATTACTGGAGTATTCAGGACGCGGGGCATTTAAGGCGTCCATTTTTCCAATTCCCGCCGGAGCTGAGCGCCGGATTGAACTGGAATATTCCCAGGTACTGGTTTCGGAAAACGGGCTGGTTGAATATACGTATCCATTGAATACCGAGAAATTCTCAACCTTTCCACTAGAAAAGGTCGCAGTCAGCGTGGAATTAATCACTACGGATCCCATCCGCGCGATATATTCTCCGAGCCACACTGTAGAGATCGATCAAACAAACTCCCGAACTGCCATAGCCAGTTATGAAGATTCCAATGTCAAACCGGACACGGATTTCACCCTGTATTTTTCAGCCGGGGAAGAAGAAGCCCTTCATTTGCTCTCATTCCGGGATGGGTATGATCGCTCCGATCCGGATGGATTTTTTGTTCTGCTGACTGCGCCCCGACCGGATGAAGTAACCACCCGCGTGGACAAAGATATTCTACTGGTGATTGACCGCTCTGGCAGCATGGATGGCGAGAAGATGCGGCAGGCTCGGTCCGCCGCCCGCTATGTACTCACACACCTGGGTGATGGGGACCGCTTTCATATAACCTCTTTCAGTAGTAGTGTAGAGCATTATTCAGGAGGAATGTCACCCGTATCCGAAACCGATCGTGCCATCAAATGGGTGGATGGGCTTTCAGCCGGTGGAAGTACGGATATCAATCGAGCCCTGTTGGAATCCTTACAATCTGTCGATGAAGAACGTCCCACCTATCTCATATTCCTTACCGACGGACTTCCAACAGTCGGAGTCCGTGATTCCTCTCAGATTCTCCGCAACCTGGATGACGCAACCGGCAAGAATATTCGACTATTTTCCTTTGGGATCGGTTATGACGTAGATACTGTCCTGCTTGATACCCTCAGCCAGCAACATCACGGGACCAGTATGTATGTCGATCCGGATGAATCCATTGACCGCGCTCTCTCAGAATTCTACGAAAAAATTTCCACACCCGTCCTGACGGATCTACAGCTGGAGATCGATGGTGTGAATGTGTATGACCTTTACCCGGCACCTCTTCCAGACCTCTTCCAGGGCAGCCAACTAATTGTTACCGGTCGATATCAAACTGGCGGCAACGCGGATATTATTCTATCCGGTAAGGTGAACGGGCGGCAGCAAACATTTACGTTCCCGGACCTGTCCTTTATTATAAAAAGTTCATCTGAACCATCTCCTGAATCCACCATACCCCGTTTATGGGCTGCCCGAAAGATCGGTTCACTTCTAAATCGCATCCGGTTGGAGGGTAATGACCGCGAAACCATAGACCAGATCGTTAAGCTCAGTATCCGCTACGGTATCGTTACGCCATATACATCCTATCTTGTAACCGAACCCAATGTGCTGGGAGAGGCGGAACAGAGCCGTCTTTCAGAAGAGACCTATAACCATATGCAATCCGCCCCTTCAATGGCTGTATCCGGTGCGGATGCTGTATCTAAAGCCCGTGAGCAAAATGAACTGGCAAGTTCCATTGCAGCTCCTGAATTCACTCAAGATCAGAGTCAAACCATCAAAACCGCAGGCTCACACGTTTTTGTGCTGAAGGATGGCCGCTGGGTGGATACTGCGTATGATCCGGATGAGATGACTATCAGAAAAGTAACCTTTCTGTCAGATGAATACTTTGCGCTTATCTCGTCGCGGACAGATCTCTTGGCCTGCTTTGCATTGGGCTCCAGAGTACTTCTCGTGGATGGAAACAATGCCATTGAAATCATGGAGTAGGATAATACTATGTCGGGCTTACCCTGTGTAACAAACGATCGAAGAAACCGGAGATAATACTTCGTTGTAAGGAAACACCTGCTTCATTACACTCCGCCCAAGCATACTCCTGTGTCTGGCTGTACAGTTCACGGTAAAGCCCATTCTCAAAGAGAAGAATGTCCTCCCGACTGGATGGTAATTTCACAGCCAATACGGCAAGCAGATCTGCCGGTGTAGCCGGGTGTACTTGGATATAACCGGTTATCAGTGAAATCCTTTCGATCCAGTAATATTTAACCGCCAATGGCGAAAGGCTGGTATACCAGTTCCACCAGGTCAACCACCGGGGGATCGGAATGTGTAAAATTTTCAACAACCTGATGAAGATTTGTGGAAGGCGTGGAAGCCGCAAGTGTAATCTTTTTCTGAAGATCAACCATAATCCTGTTACCGAAAGGATTAATAGCAGCGCAATGAGGGAAAGAATCAGCCACTTCACAGGGAATTCGGGGGCAACCTGGGATTCCGGCGGTTTAGGTACGTTTTCTGTTTGTGGAATCTCTCCAATATTTCCCCGACGCTCTTCCTGTGTCAGGTCATCATTTACATCCTGTCCGGTTTCCGGGGCAGATGAATAAGCCGGTTCTGCTTCATTAACAGTAGGTTCAAAAGGCAGCCAACCTATTTCCGGGAAATAGACCTCCGGCCAGGTATGAGCTTCATTTAAACGAACCAGAACCGTGTTTTCCAATCGCTCACCGGGGCTATACCCGACAGCCATGCGTGCCGGGATTCCGGCTGCTCTGAGAAGGATCACTTCAGCCGTGGCAAAATAGGTGCAAAAACCTTCCTTTTTGTCAAAAAGGAACCAATCCACGGGATCGCGGCCCCGGGGCGGTGAAGCAATTTGATTTTTATAGGTATAGTGACTGCGCAGATAGCGGGTGACATTCGATACGCGCTCTGCCACGGTTTCTCCGATAGCAATTTCTTTGGCTAATTCTTTAACCCTGGCAGGGACACTTTCCGGGATTTGAAGGCTATTGGAAACGATTTCACCGGGCACGAAATAACGAATACTCTGTAAATCCTTTTGAGTGCCAGTAAAAACCGCGCTCTCCAGGTAAAACATATCCCCTTCCTTGATCATGTCCAATGGATACAGTTGAACATCCCCGGAAATGGTGGCGGGCTTTTTATCTGTGACCAGACGGTATGGAATATCCATCGAAGAGAAACGCCCCGGATATGGGATGACCGACCCATCAGCGGATTGCCAGAAATATCTAACACTCAATCTCCCAAGAAGGGAAGATTCCACATACTCATCCGGTCGAATGACTGAATCGTTGTTGTCATGCGCCGGTGGAGCCTGCCATTGTCCCCCCCGGTATTCATAGAATGACTTCACCCGCCAGTAAAACCTGGAGGCTGCTGCGGGTTCTGATATGATTTCTGCCAGAAAAGCCGGACTCGGGTCATCGGGGGTCTGATTTCCCAGTTCCATTCCACCGGGATAAGTCCCGGTCAATGAGGTTGTTCCCTGCAACGCAACGAAATTGTTCTGCAGGTTCATTTGAATATTCTGCCAGAATTCCGATACACGTTCATATTCAGTCGTACCGGGTGTAAAAGAACGGATGATGGTCTCAAGATTCCAGGCAAAAATTACC
>CAYRHB010000111.1:0-11634 GCA_964424035.1 uncultured Leptolinea sp. | reverse complement strand
CGCAGCAGACAGAAAATAATTGAAGAATCACCGGCGCCCAGTCTAAGTCCGGTTGTCCGTCATAAGCTATACGCAGCGGCGTTGAATTTAGGCAAAGCGCTGAATTATCGCAGTCTGGGGACGATCGAATTCCTGCTCGATGAGAGCGGTACATTCTATTTTATAGAACTCAATCCCCGTATTCAGGTTGAACATCCGGTAACTGAGATGGTTACCGGTATTGATCTGGTCAGTGCGCAATTGCGGTTGGCTGATGGTCAACCTTTCAAGTATTCACAGGAGGATATTACCGTGCGCGGTTCTGCCATTGAAGCCCGCGTTATAGCTGAAGACCCGGATAATGGATTTATGCCGTCCACCGGAGAGATCACATTCCTCAAGGAACCGGGTGGTCCGGGCATTCGTATCGATTCGGCTTTATATACGGGGTTGCAGGTCACACCTGATTATGACTCTCTCATCGCTAAAGTGATCGCCTGGTCTGAAGAGCGGCAAACCACCATCCGCCGTTTGAGGCGTGCATTAACGGAATTTCAGATAGGCGGCATTCCAACGGATATTGATTTTCTAATCCAGATTCTCGATTCCGAATCGTATATTCAGGGAAGCGCCAATACGACATATTTGGATTCTTTTCAACCTTCAACTGATAACGATGCTGATCTGGATTTGGACATGGCTTTGGCTGCCGCACTTTTGGAGCATCAGAAGAATAATCGTGTTTTCAAATCGAGTTCAACTGACACAACCGGATACTGGAAGTATCAGGCATGGAAAGAACAGATGCGTTAATCTTCGCATTCACACACAGGAGTAAGAATGACCCTCTATACTGTTTCAATTGGTTCCAAAGAATACAAGGTTGAGATTGCCAATGACCATTCCAATATTAATGGGAAATCCATCCAGGCCGCATTGGTTGAAATGGGCGAACGTGGATTATATTTACTAAAACATGGTTCTTTCAAGCGGGAGATGCACGTTCAACCCCAGGGAAACAACCAGTATGTTGTAAATGCCAACGGCAAGTTTGCCCTGGCAAAAGTAGAAAAAGTAATCGGGCTTTCCCGAAACAAATCAAGTAAGGTCACCGCCGGCGACCTTAAAGCTCCCATTTCTGGAATGGTGGTTACTGTGAATGTAAGAGATGGGGACGAGGTCTCCGAAGGTGATGTTGTGCTGGTACTTGAATCTATGAAGATGCAGATGTTGATTAAAGCTCCGGTTTCCGGCGTAATTTCTTCAATTCAGGCTCAACCCGGTGCTCAAGTGGCCAAAGGTGATCTGCTGGTAAAAATCAACCCGACGGTGTAGGAATAATCCGGACTTTGCAGCCTAAATTTCTGTCACAATTCCAGCCTGTTCCAGGTTATAACCTCCCAGTTCTTCAATTCTCTGAAGGATAACAGGGGACTGTAGCTCATTGATAAATAATTGCATATACGGGGATTGATATTTTTTTTTGGACATCACGAGATCATATCGTTCGGTAAACAGGTATTTAAAATCCATATTCATGCTTTTAGCTGTTGCTGCAATCCCCAACCCGACGTCGGCTTTCCCTGAGAGGATTCTTTCTCCCACTTCATTATGTGTTTCCACTTCATCTTCATAACCGATTAGATCACCGGGAAGGATTTTTTCTTCTGATAAGAGCAGATCCAACCTTAAGCGTGTTCCTGAACCAAGAGGTCTGTTTACGAATGTTAGTCTTTTTTGAACAACATCCTTGATTGAAGTTACCTTGTTCGGATTACCCCGAGGCAACAACAATCCCTGCTCGCGATGACCGAATGTAACCACCACCATATCTTTAAAGGCGAAAAGATGACGGATATAAGAAATATTAAAATCACCTGATTCCATGTCAAACAGATGGCATCCGGCAACCTGGCAGTAATTTTCCCGAAGGTAGATCAAGCTGTCCAGGCTTCCAGAGGGGATTAAATAAAAAATGGTATCACCAACGGAACGGTTTACATGATCCACCAGTAGGTCCAATCCAGGACCATCTCCACCTAAAATCACGATTTGCCCTTTTTCTGATGGCCAGGGAAGGATTGACATGTTCAAAAAGACAGCGTTAGATCTGGCTTTATAGTATTTTTCTTTATAGTTTTTTACTGTCCTGGTATAGGCAAGCTCTACCAATCCATTTTTTTCCAGAAGACTGAGGTGATATTTTATTTGTGCTGGATGCCTGTTAAGAAGAGTTCCCAATTGGGAAATCGTCGCAGGTTTTGTGAGAAGATGCCTGAGAATATGCAACCGCAATGGCTCTCCGAGTATTCGAAAGACTTCTTCACTTTGACTATGGATAATATTCTGCATAAAACATCATCTTTAAAAAGAAGAAACTCTGACCTTATTCTAATCGCGAATCATACAGAATGTCCATTACATTTGTTACTCAATGATTGAGTAAATTGACTTTCGCAATCCCTACGTTAAAATTAATTATAACGTGAACAGGAAGTCTGTTTAACGACTTCTATCCTTGCTCTTTTTGCTCCACATATGAGGGAAAAAATATGGAAAAGAAGACGCTATTGATTAATGGAGTTCGCAAAGCAATCATTGCGGATCCCAAGAGCAGTTTGCTGGAAGTGCTCCGCGAACAGCTCCTCATGACTGAAGTAAAGAATGGTTGTGATGAGGGTCATTGTGGTGCCTGTTCAGTCATCTTGAACGGGAAACTAACCCTTTCCTGTCTGGTAAAAATGGAAAAGGTAGCTGATGAGTCCACTGTAACTACAGTTTCAGGCATCGGAACCCCGGACAAGTTGCACGCGATCCAACAAGCATTTGTTTTCCACGGTGCAGCACAATGCGGTATATGTACCCCTGGTTTTGTTGTTTCAACCAAGGCACTGTTGGAAGAGAATCCCAGCCCGACACGACAACAGGTACGAGACTGGTTCACAAAGCATCATAATGTGTGCCGCTGTAATGGGTACATCCCATTTGTTGATGGCGTCATGGATGCTGCTGCTGTCTTGCGCGGTGAGAAAAAGATGTCTGATATCACCTTCCAGATGCCAAAAGACGGAAAGATATGGGGAAGCAAATATCCTCGCCCGTCTGCAGTTCCAAAGGTTACCGGTACGCTGGATTATGGCGGTGATCTGGGTTTGAAACTACCACCCAATGCTCTTCAACTCGCACTGGTACAGGCAAAGGTATCGCATGCCAATATTCTGGGTATCGATACTACTGAAGCAGAAAAGATGCCTGGCGTTTTCAAGATCGTTACCCATAAGGATGTAAAAGGTAAGAACCGGATAACAGGTCTTATCACCTTCCCGACCAACAAAGGTGATGGCTGGGATCGGCCCATCCTGTGTGACAAAAAGGTCTTCCAATACGGTGATGCCATTGCAATTGTCTGTGCCGATACCAAAAAGCACGCGGAAGCGGCTGCTGCAGCGGTAAAGGTAAAACTGGAAGAACTCCCGGCATACATGAGTGCGCCAGCCGCCATGGCCGATGATGCCATTGAAATCCATCCGGGGACCCCGAATGTCTACTTTGAACAGCAGACAAACAAAGGACAGCCAACCGGTCCGATCATGGAAAAAGCTCATTACACCGCTGAAGGTGAATACTATCTACAGAGGCAGCCTCACCTCACGGTGGAGCCGGATGTCGGATTCGCGTATTTCGATGATGAAGGCCGCTTGACCATCCACTCGAAATCCATCGGTATCCATCTACATCACGCAATGATTGCTCCCGGTCTTGGAATTGAACCTGAAAAACTCCGCCTGGTGCAGAACCCTGCCGGTGCCACATTCGGGTATAAATTCAGCCCTACCATGGAAGCATTGCTGGGTGTTGCCTGCATGGCAACCGGGCGGCCGGTTTTCTTGCGTTACAACTATGCGCAACATATGGCTTACACCGGAAAACGTTCACCATTCTGGCTTAAACTCAAAATGGGTGCGGATAAAGACGGCAAACTGGTGGCGATGGAAGGCGATTGGTCTGTTGATCACGGTCCGTATTCGGAGTTTGGTGACCTGTTGACTCTTCGTGGTAACCAGTATGTCGGTGCCGGATATGACATTCCCAATATTCACAATGTCGGGCGCACGGTCTGCACAAACCATGTATGGGGCTCCGCTTTCCGTGCGTATGGATCTCCTCAGAGCTTCCTTGCTTCTGAAAGCTTGATGGACGAACTGGCGGAAAAGATGGGCATGGATCCATTTGAACTGCGCTACCGCAACCTGTACCGCCCCGGGGCAACAACCCCAACCGGCCAGAAACCTGAAGTGACCAGTTTTGTGGAAATGTTTGATGCCCTGAAACCAAAATACGAAGCAGCCAAAGCCAAAGCCAAAAAAGAATCCACACCGGAATTCAAGAAGGGTGTTGGCCTGTCGGTCGGTATTTATGGTTGTGGTTTGGACGGAGCCGATTCCTCGGAAGTCTATATTGAACTAACCAAAGAAGGTGTGACAGCCTATGCCAGCTGGGAAGATCATGGTCAGGGTGCGGATATGGGTTTGCTTGGAACGGCACATACCGCTTTACTCCCGCTGAAAATTGATCCTTCCAAGATAAAACTGGTCATGAATGACACGGCCATCACACCGAATTCGGGTCCATCGGGTGGATCTCGCCAGCAGGTTGTCACCGGTAATGCCATTAAAGCCGGATGTGATTTATTGTTAGCTGCCATGCGGAAGAAAGATGGATCATATCGCACGTATGATGAGATGGTCGCTGAGAAGATTCCGTTGAGATATTCCGGAAAATGGACCGCTTCCATGTGCTCGAATTGTGATGCCAATGGACAGGGAAAGCCATTCTCAAATTATATGTACGGTGTGTTCATGGCCGAAGTTACAGTTAACACAAAAACCGGTAAAACAAAAGTTGATAAGATGACCTTGATGGCAGATATTGGAAAGATCAACAACCGGCTCGTGGTGGATGGACAGATGTATGGCGGTATTGCCCAGGGTATTGGCCTCGCGCTTTCGGAAGATTTTGAAGATATTGAAAAACATAGCAATATGTTGGGTGCCGGTATTCCATACGCGAACGACATCCCCGATGATATGGAAATCAAATACTTCGAAACCGAACGCCCGGATGGACCGTTTGGAGCGTCAGGTGTTGGAGAATTACCGTTGACATCGCCACATGTTTCTGTGATCAATGCGATCAGTAACGCCACAGGTGTCCGGATTCGCCATCTGCCTGCCTACCCAGAAAAGGTTCTGGCGGGACTCAAGGCAAAAGGCTAGAATATTCAGGATGGGCTAAACCCATCCGTCCAGCAAATTTCTAAAACCGGTGGACGACTGAGCAATCGATCGTCCACCGGAGCATTATTTTATGGTTACATCCGTTCCATTTGATCTTCGTTGGGATTCTCTGACTGGTATTTTGCAAGACTACTCACTCGACAGAAAAACTGAGGCAACCAGATGGATCAAGATGGATTGCATCAATTGGAAGAGCAGTGTATTCAAGAACATACCCCGGCTTGTTCGGCTACCTGCCCGGCGCGTGTTGATGTACGAGGTATCTGCTCGGAAATTGAAAAAAGTGATTTTCCAGCCGCTCTTAAACTTCTAAGAAAGACCATACCTTTCCCGGGTATTATCAGCCGGATATGCGATGAACCTTGCCGGAGTGCCTGCGTGCGCAAGAATGCGGGGGAATCTGTGGCAATCGCACAACTTGAGCGATCCTGTGTTGAGTTTGGAGGTCCTCCCGCAAGCCTGCCTTACATACCAAAACGTGATAATTACCTTGCGGTTATTGGTGGTGGGCTTTTTGGACTTACAGCAGCGTGCGATCTGGCAAAAAAGGGATACGAGATTACCATTTTTGAAAAAAAAGACAATATCGGCGGTGCAATTCGTTCTATCTCAGATGAAGTCCTGCCAGAAGAAATCATTGAAAATGATTTCAAATTCATCGTTGACCTGGGAATCCATATAGAAAAAAATTGTACTGTTCAGCAAGTAGTTCAAATTGAGCCCGGCAAATTCGGGATACATGGACAACTCTTTGATGCTGTCCTTCTCAGTATAGGCTCTAAGCCGGACAATTTCCTGAAATTGGAAATGGATAAAACCGGGATTCTTATCGATCCGGTTTCTTATGAAACAAATCTCCCCGGAGTTTTCTCGGGTGGAAAGTCTGCCAGTTATCGTGATGGTACGATCCATGGAAATATGAATTCTCCAATCTACATCCTGGCGGATGGTCACAGGGTAGCCACATCAATTGATCGTTTTTTTCAGCACGTTTCTCTAACAGCATCCCGCATAAAAGAGGGAAGCTATGAAACCAGATTATTTACATCTGTGGAAGGGATACCCGTTCTTCCTGCGGTAGTTCCAGCGGGGCAAACATATTCCAGAGAGGAAGCCATATCTGAAGCCCGGCGTTGCTTGAAATGTCAATGTCTGGAGTGCGTGAAAGTTTGCGAGTATTTAAATGAATATGGAAGTTATCCTAAAAGATACCTGCGAGAAATCTACAACAATCTCTCTATTGTCAAAGGTGAACGCCGGAAAAATCAATTCATAAATTCCTGCAGCTTATGCGGTTTATGTGGAGTTGTTTGCCCCACAGATCTGGATATGGGTTCAGTCTGCCTTGAATCTCGCCGGACAATGGTGGCTCAAAATCGCATGCCGCCATCCGCCCATGATTTTGCGTTGCGCGATATGCAATTTTCAAATAGTGAAAAGATATCTCTGATCCGTAACGAACCGGGAACCGTTGGCAGTAAATACCTATTCTTCCCCGGATGCCAGCTGTGTGCTTCAAACCCGGATTATGTGGAAAAAATCTATGGCATTTTGCGTAATATACCTGACCTGACGAATAAAGGGGGTATTGGCCTTGCGTTACGTTGTTGCGGTGCTCCTGCACGCTGGGCGGGCAGGACGGAGCTTTTCGAAGAAACAAAAACAGAATTCCTTGAAGAATATAAGAAGCTGGGAAGTCCGGAGATCATTGTTGCCTGTTCGAGCTGTTTCCAGGTTTTTAAAGAGGATTATCCGGAAATTCCCATAATCTCTTTATGGACCTTGATGGAAGAAGTCAAGGATCTCATTCCAGGTCAGGGGATTGGAAATGGAATAACAGTATCAATACATGATCCCTGCACAACCCGGATGGAATCAGAAATACATACTAGCATCCGCCGGATAGTTGAAAAAATGGAATTTGAAATAGAAGAATTGCCGTTGAGTCGGGAAAAGACAGAGTGTTGCAGCTACGGCGGATTAATGTGGTTGGCCAATAAACCATTGGCCAGCAAGGTTGTCGAAAGACGGATAAATGAAAATCAGAATCCGTATATTACATATTGTGTTATGTGCCGTGATTTCTTTAACAAACAGGGAAAAACCACATACCATGTATTAGATCTAATCTTTAATACTTCGGTTGATGATTTAAAATACACACCGCCTGATTATTCTCAGCGTCATCGAAACCGGGAAACTTTAAAATACCGATTACTAAAGGAATTATGGGGAGAGGAAATGGAACCTTCCAAGGAAAAATCCTATTCGCTACACATCCCGCCGGAAGTACGGTCAATTCTGGAAGATAGATTGATACTCGAAGAGGATATCCAGAAAGTACTCGCTCACGCTGTTGAAACCGGGCAATATCTGGAAAACCCGAAGAACCATCATTTTCTTGCTTCTTTTTGCCCGGCATATGTGACCTACTGGGTGGAATACTCTATTCTGGAAAATGTTTATACAATTCATAACGCATACAGTCACCGCATGACGATTGACGAGGCGAAAAGGCATGAGTGATTATTTTGATACATTTGAAATTGAACACTGGGAATGTGGACACTGCCATGTGCCTCTTTCGATAAAACCTGTTCAGGTTGAATACCTGGGTAGCGCCTTCCCTGTGGACTTGCCGGTATGTCCCGCGTGTGGACAGGTTTTCATTCCTGAGAGCCTGGCTCTCGGAAAAATGGCAGAAGTTGAAAAGAGTCTGGAAGATAAATAGGAATCCTGGTCAAACATGGCTGAACTACATTCAATCAAACCTTACGAAACAGAGACGATGAATAACGTCACTGGCACAACACTTCGCCCGGGTGGAATCGAATTGACAATGCGCAGCCTCGAATTTTGTGAATTTCCCCCGGATAGCATCCTTCTGGATATCGGATGTGGAAATGGGACAACTGTAAAATTCCTGAGGGAATGCGGATTCCAGGCATACGGGTTAGACAGGTCATTAAAGCTTCTAACAGGACCGACAAATACAACCGTGCGATTTCTCGCAGATGGTCAGTTGGTACCATTTCCATCCGGTTCACTCAATGGAATTATTATGGAGTGTTCGCTTTCCGTAATGAAAGATCCAGGAAAGGTGCTGGAAGAAATATACAGATTGTTGGCTCCCGGGGGTTTGATGATTCTCTCTGATATGTACGCGCGCAATCCTTCAGGCATTGGACCTTTGAAAACAGCACTCTCAGGTGGTTGTTTTACATCCCTCTGGTCACAGCATGAAATAATTTCCTTGATTCGATCCAAAAAGATAAAAGAGGTTTTGTGGGAGGATCATAGTGAAGCCATTCGCAGCATGATGGGAAAAATAATGTTCGAATATGGATCGATGAATAATTTCTGGTGCTGCCTGTTTGACCAGAATGCAAAACCAACGGGGAATTCATTAAATTTTCAATTATTGCTTTCTCGTGCCCGGGTAGGTTATTTCCTGATGGTCGTTCAAAAACCAGTAAATAAGTAGGAACGGAAGACTGCCATGAACGAAATGGATCGGTTAAAGGAACTCAGGCAACAAGGATTTTACTGCAGTCAAATCTTAATGATCATGGGACTGGAAATGCAGGGCAAATCCAATCCTGATCTGGTAGGGGCGATGCATGGTCTGGCAGGGGGATTGGGATTTTCCGGTGAGCTGTGTGGTGGATTGACCGGAGGAGCCTGTCTCATTGGATTATATGCCGGGAAAAAGCAACCGACCGATGAAGAAGATCCGCGTCTCGATTTTATGATTGAAGATCTGGTGAAATGGTTCAAAGACGGTTTTGGAGAAGAATATGGCGGATGCCGTTGCGAGGAAATCATTGGTACTCAACCTGGAAATCAGACCATTCGATGCCCGCTGATCGTAGCTGGAACATTTCAAAAAGTAAAGGAGCTGCTCGTCGAAAATGGTTTTGAGCTCACAGGTTCAAGCGACTTTTAACGAGATATTTCTCTCCAATACTCAGAGTGTGTGTCCAGTATGTTTAAGACGCATAGATGCTCAACGGATTCAAAAAGGCGATATTGTTTACCTGAAGAAGGTATGTCCTGACCACGGTCTGTTTGAGATTCCTGTTTGGAGAGGGAATAGCGACAGATTAATCAATCAACCATCAAGAATACCGGCATTTCCAGAAAAACCTCTTGCTGAGGTAAAAGAAGGATGCCCGTTTGACTGTGGATTGTGTCCGGAACATCGTCAGAGGCCTTGCTGTGTTTTGCTGGAGGTCACTCAACGTTGCGATCTTGTATGCCCATTCTGTTTTGCATCTGCCGGTAATACGGCGAATAGTCCCCATGATCCTGAATTAAGCAAAATAAGAGAATGGTTCCAACTGCTCCTTGATGCAGGAGGTCCTTACAATATTCAACTCTCCGGTGGTGAACCATGTGTCCGGGACGATCTTCCCGAGATTATTGCCTTGGGAAAAGAGATGGGCTTCAAATATTTCCAGGTAAACACAAATGGGCGAAGAATTTCCCGGGATATTGATTTTCTCTCCCGGTTGAAAGCAGCCGGCCTTTCATCTGTCTACCTGCAATTTGATGGTGTAACCGATTCAACTTATAAAGTCATGCGCGGAAAAGAACTACTTACAGAGAAAATCCGGGCAATCGTGAATTGCCAGCAACTGAATATTGGGGTTGTTCTTGTACCGACCATTAAACCTGGAGTAAATGATCACGAAATTGGAGAAATCGTCAGGTTTGCCCTGAAATACCATCCGGTTGTCCGTGGTGTTCATTATCAACCGGTGTCCTATTTTGGGCGATTTCCCGAAACGCCCAGGGATTCAGACCGCATCACAATACCTGAAGTACTCTCGGCGTTGCATTCACAAACAGATGGGCTTGTAGATAAGGCCGCATTTAAGCCATCGGGTGGTCCAAACCGGTTCTGTTCATTTAATGGTGTTTTTGTTGTTCTTGAAGATGGGTCATTAAAAGCATTTATAAAAAAAGAAGATCCAAACAACCGTTGTATTCAAAATGCTGATACGGAAAGGCTCAGGTTGCAATCTTTTGTTGCCCGAAATTGGGTAGCCCCAGATCTTAGAACTCATCCAGAACCTTCGAAACAAAAACCGCATCTGGGTGGATGGGATTCTTTCCTCACTCGAACGAAAACCCACCTATTTGCCATAACAGGGATGGCTTTTCAGGATGCATGGACATTTGACCTCGAACGGGTGCATGATTGTTGCATCATGGTTCTTTCACCTGATTTGCGAATGATCCCTTTCTGTGCCTACAACCTGACAAGTCAATCGGGGCAATCCCTTTACAGAAAATCCACAGGCTTGAATAATGAAAATCTCTCCCCTTGATGAATGGATCTGCCGGAAAATTTCCGTTCCATCTGGGAGATTAACGGAAGAAGCAATCTCGTCATATCAGTTGGGAAAACTGAACGATACTCTCCATCACAGTCAAAAGAACAGCCGGTTCTACAATCAACATCTCAACAGAATGCCTGAGAGAATACGTACATTACAGGAATTCGAACAATTCCCTTTCACAACGGCTGAGGACCTCAGGCAACAATCAACAGATATGATCTGCGTACCACAGGGGGAAATATCACGGATCGTTACCCTTCAAACGTCCGGTACAACAGGGAAACCCAAGCGTGTATTTTTTACTCCCGCAGATCAGGAATTAACTATTGATTTTTTCGGTGTGGGCATGTCCACCCTCGTTGATGAAACAGACCGTGTTCTGATCTTATTGCCTGATAGTACACCAGGAAGTGTGGGTGATCTTTTATATACAGGATTGTTGAGAATCGGTGCCCACCCGGTCAAACATGGGCCGGTGATAGATCTTGAAAAGACGTTGTCCCTGATCAACCGCGAAGAAATAACATTTCTGGTGGGTGTTCCGACCCAGATACTGGCTTTGTGCCATTTTTTTCGACTGCATCATGAAAACTATCCTGTGATGATAAAGAGCCTGCTCCTTTCCACAGACCATGTACCAGAAGCCATTGTCAAACAACTTCAATCAACATGGAATTGCCATGTCTTCAATCATTATGGAATGACAGAGATGGGTTTGGGCGGAGGAGTATTTTGTGAAGCAAACCATGGCTATCACCTACGCGAAGCGGATATGCTGTTTGAAATTATTGATCCACTGACTGGTATGCGAATGCCGGATGGCGAATATGGAGAGTTGGTTTTTACAACCCTGACACGGATTGGTATGCCATTGATTCGATATCGAACCGGTGATCAGTCTCGCTTCTTTACAGGTACCTGCCCGTGCACATCAAAATTGAAGTCATTGGAAAGAATTTCAAAACGGATAAATGAGAAATTCTTACTTAATCGGCAAGAAGTACATCTTTCTG
>CAYRHB010000110.1:4316-12036 GCA_964424035.1 uncultured Leptolinea sp. | reverse complement strand
ACAAGATTATCCACTTCACTTTCTGTCACCTGGTCGACGTACTTTACCAGATCGCCTACCCCAAAACCATAGACTGAATAACCCAGCTGGATCTGCGCGCCAACTTTATTCCCCTCTGTGACGGCAACATCCCGCATATTATCTCCAAAGCGGGCAACTATCAAATCTTGCGAATCCGCCCAACCGGCTGCCGACCGTGCCCAGGATCCCAATTGAGCCTGTACATCAGCATCCTGCCAGTGACCTACGATCACCTTGCGGTTGAGGCGCATGCGCGTTCCGATGAAACCGAACTCACGGTCGCCATGAGCAGATTGATTGAGATTCATAAAATCCATATCAATCTCAGACCAGGGTATTTCACGTCCAAACTGGGTATGGAGATGGCAGAACGGTTTATTTAATGCTGAAAGTCCGGCAATCCACATTTTTGCCGGAGAGAATGTATGCATCCAGCATACGATGCCAATACAGGCGGCGCTGCTGTTAGCTTCTTTGCAGACTGCGAGGATTTCTGCCGGAGTGGTCACAACCGGTTTAAAAACGACTTTTACCGGAATATCTTTTGCTTCATTCAGGTGCGCGGCTATTTTCCGGGAATCATCCGCCACCTGCTCCAGGGTCTTTGGTCCATAGAGGTGTTGGCTGCCTGTGACCAACCAGATTTCCAAATCTTTCAAAAAATTCATCATTAATCCTTTCCAGGAAGTGTTAGAAAGTGGTGGTAAAAAATCAAAAAGGGGATGATGTTTTTCGACAGGCAGTCTACAAAGATAGCCTTAAAACGTTATCGATAACGTTACCGATACCGGCACATAATAGCGATTTCGGTGCCCAATGTCAACAGTTTTTATCGGGTTTTGGGAAAAATATGACTTTTGTACATCCGAAAAAGTGATAATCACCTTTTTCAGGTGAATTTATTCATCCTTCCGGGGAGATCACCCTTGTATCCCACCCTGTATAAAATTAGCTGCCAATAATTGTCTACTTTTCAAAGAAATCATTCCCAATTTCCTGAAAAACACATTGTTATCGATAACAAACACAGCTTTGTTTTTCTGAATTTTTACTTTTGCGAGCCATATTTCTTCCCGCTTCTTTACACTATCACCTGATCAGTATCTTTGCCCCCAAGATTTTTCAATGTACATTTTCACGTTAATAAGTAGAATAGAGTGTAGTGTTGCCAAAATCCGGGGAAATCATGATCATCCCTGAGTGTTGAGACACCATACAGCTTTTTTCGTGAATTTGTGTTTTATTCAAATCCCAAAAAGGCTAGAAACAAATCAGGGGTTTGTCATGGTATCAGTAACAAAAGGCAAGGTTACGATAAAAGACGTCGCGCGCGCCTGCGGCGTTTCAACACAAACAATTTCCAGGGTTCTGAACAAACGGGTGGATGTTTCCGCCACCACGCGGGAGAAAGTCTTGGCGGTTATTCAGGATATGGGTTACCAGCCCAGTGAACTCGCGCGATCAATGCGGAAAAGCACCAAGACACTCGGGGTGATCATTGCCGGGCTGCACTACTTTGGCATTTCTGACACATTAAATGGCATCACCCAGGCATCCGAAGAGCGTGGTTTTAGCCTGATGTTGAAAGAGTTGCCCAGTTTTAATTTCATGGAGATCGAACCCCTCATTCAATCCCTGACAGCACACCAGGTCCAGGGGATAATTTATGCCGCCCCGGAAGTCAGTGACAACTGGAAGACAATTCTCAGAAATTTAAACCACCGCCTTCCCACCATGGTCTTTTTGAAGGGGAATCCCACATCCGCCCCCATCACCATCTCGGTGGATAACTACACCGGAGCCTATTCTGTTACTCGGCATTTGATCAATCAGGGCTACCGGCATATCGCTCATATTTGCGGCCCCCTGGAATGGTGGGAATCACGCGAACGACGGCGCGGCTGGATCCAGGCGTTATCCGATGCGGGGTTACCCACCCCGGAAAATGCGATTGTCACCGGTTCCTGGTCGTCCACAAGCGGTGCGGTCAGTCTGGAGATCTTGCTACGCCAGTATCCTGAAATGGATGCGGTATTCGTGGCCAATGACCAGATGGCGCTTGGGGTTTTGAACCAGGCCTGGGAAAAGGGGATAAAGATTCCCGAGCAACTGGGGGTCGCCGGTTTTGACGATATTCCCGAATCCCGGTTTTTCATACCCCCGTTGACAACCGTCCATCAAAATCTGAACAAATTGGGTGAGATGGCTGTCCGCAAGATCGTTTCCCTTGAAAATCCAAAGATCATGGATCCGGAAGTTGACGGGGATGCGATCATACTTCCAACAGAATTACGGGTCCGGCGTTCCACCCAGAGGTAGATAGTTTTTTGATTTGTTTTTTTAAATACCGGCCAGCCGGTTTCTCGGCATGATACAATCACCCCGCCGGTATATGCATAAAAATAATTCTGACCGACTGATCCTGCTGATCGCAGTTGCCCTGTATTCACCGTTCCTGTTCATGGGATACGGGTCTGATATTGACACATACGGCGTGCTCGAAGTAGGCCGTCATTTTATTCAAACCTTTGACTATATTCCTTCCCGTGGACCGGGTTTTTTTGTTTTCGAAACCATCACCTTTTTCATGGACCAGCTTGGCGGCAGCGTACTGACCAATCTGACCATCATGGGAATGGCGCTCATTACCCTGTACGGTTTTATGCGCCTTTGCAGGGAGTATGAAATTCCCGCTTATCAATGGCTGGCCCTTGCCATGATGATCCATCCGTTCTTCTGGGCCAATGCCGCCTGTACCATGGATTACTTAATGGCGGTGGGTTTTGTCTTTCTGGGGATCATCCAGGTTCTTCGCGGTCACTATTTCACTGCCGGAGCTGCCTTTGCCCTGGGAGCCGGTTCAAGGTTGACCATTGTGCTTCTGGCTGGAGGATTTCTTCTCTGGCAATTCATCATCAAACCGGAAAACCGGTGGAAACTTATCCAATCCGCCCTGGTTTTTGGATTTTTCACAGGGATTTTCTATCTCCCTCCTGCAGATTTTGCCCAGTGGACCACCCGGTTCCTGAAGGCATCAGTGGGAGGGAACGAGTACTGGTCACCCCTGATGCGGGTGGGACGCTGGGGTTACAAGAATCTCATGTTCTGGTCCATTCCGGTTATTCTCTGGCTGGTTTTCTTCATCATCCGGGGTATCAAACACAACCGATTTGCCATCTTCACCCATTATGGCGGTCTCCCTGCCACCGCCGCCCTGATCGCGCTCACCTACGAATCGTTTTATCTGGGCATTCCCACTGAACCGTCTTACCTGATTCCAACAATCCCGCTGGTGTTGATCGTGTTTGGATCGGCTGTGGGAGAGCGACGTTGGCCCGGATTGGCTCTGATAGTATTGCTATGCATTTCTGCCTTTGTGACCATTAATGTTGCCCAACCCGATTTGGGCAACCGTGCAACCACAGCCGAGTATGGTCTATGGGTGGAACCCGGACACTTGGTGACCCTGACCGGGGAACGATTAAATTATCGCGATTGCGGGCGTCCTTATTGCAATGTCCAGCACAATCCCGTTCCCTGGAATCAGTAAACTAACCATTTACACTCTATAATCAGGAAAAGGCATAAATACAGAAGGATTTCCGGTACTGTATGGATGTTCAACCGGCAACTCGAACTGATCGATCAACCCGATATCTGTTTTTTATTTTGATCCTGCTGGCTGTCGCTGCAGCCAGCTATTTCAGGTTCTGGAATCTGCGCCAGTACCCAGGCTGGTACAGTGACGAAGGCAACCATATCGACCTGGCCGAAAACTGGATAAATGGTGACTGGCGCAACTATGGTGTGCTTGGCGCGCCATTCAGCCAGCGCCCCCCCCTTTACATGTATACAATCTCCGCGGCAATGTCCCTTTTGGGCGTGGATATCACTGAATCACGTGGGGTCAGCGCTGCCGCCAGCCTCCTCACCATGGGTCTGGCTGCCTGGACCGCCTGGAAAGCACTGGGGCGAAAAGAGGGAATTCTAACCTTATGGCTGGCGGCTGTAGCCCCCTGGATCATCGTTTTCAGCCGGTTGGGATTGACATACAACCTGATGGGGCTGTTCTTTCTGTTTTCGCTCCTTGCCCTCTGGTATTACCTGAAAAAAACTTCAACCGGTTGGCTGGTTGCTTCTGCAGTCAGCTCGGCTCTTGCTTTTTCCACTGACTATCTTGGTGTTCTCTGTGGAGTGACCATTGGCCTGGCTGTTTTGATCAGTCGCCCGCGGGATATTTTGAAGTTTATCGGTATCTGCCTGGCTACCCTTGTGCTAACCTTTCTGCCTGTTCTTCGGGTCAATCCGGGGATTTTCTTCATGGATATGCGCAATCTTTTTTCCTGGGGTGGTGGAGTGCAATCCACCTCAAATCCGCTGATCAGTATTCTGATCAATTACACCGAACTATTACGCCGTGAAAGCTGGATCCTCCTGGGCATTTGCGGTCTATTTCTGATCAAAGACACCCCCCTGCGCAATATTTTCCTTGCATCTGTGGGGCTAACCCTGTTGATGGTCACCCGGGCGTACACACCGGTTGGCGTCGGGTTGCATTACCTCATGCATTTGTTTCCGATCTTTGCCCTCGGTCTGTCTGTATTTTTGATCAGAGCGTATGAAATTGTGAAGAATTTTTTCTTCGGCCAGGGTGTTGCACTTTTTTTGCACTCATCTCCATTGCAAAAAGATAACTCGAAAAAATCAAATCACTCCCAATATATGAAGATTTCATCTTATGTCTCTGTCCTATTGGCCGCCGTGATTGTTTTCACTCCACTGGTATGGATGTTCCTTAGTTCATTTGCCATGGTGACCTACCAAACGGATTATATTTTTACCGGAAACGATGATCTGCGTCTTGTGGATGCGAATGCGGCGGATCGCATCCGCATGTTCCTTTCTGAAAATGCAGAACCGGAAGATCTGGTGATCGGCTCCCCTGTTTTGATCTGGGGATTGCCCACCATGAATCGCGCTGATTTTCTGGCAGCTCTGGCTTACAACGATTACAAACCAACCAACTATATCGATGTGGAAAAGAATCGTTACGCGCATCCTCTGGAATTGGATAAAGCCGCTTACGTTATCCTGGATCCATTGGCGGAAGAATTTGCGCCATTGGTTTTGCCCGGAATGAGTGTCTGGTTGGACGAGATTCACTCATGGCCTGTGGTTTTTGAAGCCGATGATATCCGGGTTTATCAACATTAAAAAGGAAGAAAAAACATTCTCTTCGTTCAATTCTTTCCCGTACCATTTTTGGTCTGTCAGATTTTGATGTTGACATTAATACTTGCATCCCGTAAACGCAGTCTTCTCTACCTGTCTGTTCTCTCATGCACCGGCATATACCTGATGCTGGTTTTCGGTCTGGTGTTCTTTCCATTATCAGTGCCAGAAAATTGGCCGCACAACCTTTCAATAGATGAAACAAAACAAGCATTACAGGCCATCAATCTTGTCCCGCTCAACAACACAGGCATATTCAGTCCGGAACCGTTCAACAAGCATTCAATCAGAGACATCATCATCAATTTGCTAATGACAGTACCCATAGGGTTTGCCATTCCCTACCTTGCTCCCATGCGGAAAAAATTCATTCTTCCGCTTGCCACTGGCACAGGCCTGCTGTTTGAAAGTATTGAACTGGCTGTGAAATTAATCACGGGAACGTTCTATCACACTGTTGATATAAACGATGTGATCATGAACACGCTGGGCTTTGTTATCGGATATATGATGTTCGCAATACCCCATCAATTTCTTCAAAATTGGCACATCCGTAATCAATCCAAAGGGGAAATCTGATCCTTCCATTCATTAATTTGGATTAGAATTCCCCTTATCCAAATTTCAAATTTAAACGAGGCCGGATTATGACCCAGAGTAAACGTAAAGCCAAGATAGCCGCTAAACGAAAAACTGAAAGAAATATAAAGATCATAGCCGGTTCCATTATTCTGGTAATACTGGGCTGGGTCATCTGGATGCTGGTGTCACCGCAGAATCCAGCGGGAAACCAGGCTGCCAATACCGGCGCTGTTGAAAAGAAAACATATTCCGAAGCCCCCGTAATGACGATTGATATAACAAAAAAATACACGGCAACCTTCACATTGGCCAAAGGTGGTACGTTCACCGTTGAATTGTATCCAGCCAAGGCTCCGGTGACCGTCAACAGCTTTGTATTCCTGGCCCGGGAAAAATTCTTTGACGGAACAACCTTCCACCGGGTACTTGACAGTTTTATGGCACAGGGCGGCGACCCCACCGGGACCGGTACGGGCGGGCCCGGATATGAATTCTTGAATGAAGACAGCGATCTGAAATTCGACAAACCTGGTGTTCTGGCCATGGCCAACGCCGGCCGTGATACCAATGGCAGCCAGTTCTTTATCACCTTTGTGTCCACTCCTCAACTGGATGGTGATTACACCATCTTCGGGCAGGTCGTAGATGGGATGGATGTGGTAAACGGTATAACCCGGCGCGACCCGATGGCCAATCCAAACTACGTTGGAGATTTGATCGAGAGTGTGACCATAAGCGAGGAATAAAATGGACAAAGAAATCCGAAACGGATCCGGGTTGTCTCTATACTCCATCAGCATAAAGACCATTGTGGTTCATACTGTTACATATTTTGTGATCGGATTTATCAGTTATTCCGTTTTCGATTACACAGCTAAATTTGCGGACCCACTTCTGGGGAATTTTATGCGGCCTACAGATCATCCCCTGGTCGCGGCTGGTCCATTATTCCAGGTGATCCGGGGTTTTTTATTTGGTTTGGTATTCTTCTGGATACGCGACTTCTTTTTCACCAGAAAGAACGGATGGCTGCCCATGTGGTCAATGCTCTTTATCGTGGGCATCCTTTCACCATTCGGAGCGGCGCCCAGCTCGATTGAAGGTGTTTTATACTCCAACGTTCCCACGTACTTCCATTTAATAGGGCTTCCCGAGATCACCGTTCAGTCATTTCTTCTGGCTTTCTGTACACATTATTGGGTCAGGCATCCCGGGAAGAAGTGGATTTCCTGGTTATTCGGGTCTGCCTTCGCACTTACTGTTATTTTTTCCATACTGGGAATACTTGCCGCGACAGGAATCCTTAACGTACCCACATCATAAACCGTCACAGACAATCAATTACGGTAAAACCTATGAAATTTCTTGTAATGGAAATCGAGAATTATCCTGTCAACTGGGGAGAGGTGGATCCCGGTTTATTGAAGGAAGAAGCCCGCTGTGTTTATGATCTCCAACTGGCTGACTTGATTCGTCAGATATATTTCCGGGCAGATACACACAGTGCTGTTATGGAATGGGAATGCGGATCTATCGATATCGTCAGAGAAAAGACCGCCTCTTTTCCATTGGTCAAGGCTGGATTGATCCATTTTGAAATTCTCCCTCTGCAACCTTATACAGGATTTAACAGGCTTTTTGGGTAAATTTTATGTAATATCACTTCAATATCTGATTTAATGGATTAACCATTAGTAAGTGATCCTCAACCCTAAAGAAGAATAATATGCCTGCCTTTGAGTTGGATATCCGTACTGTGTTTTTTTCACAGGTGCTGATAAATTTGATTTTGGGTTTAGCCCTCTGGGTGGCAACCCGTGGAAGATATCAGTACGGTTTAAATTATTTTATTGCCCTCTTCCTCTTACAGGCCTTTGTCCAGGGG
>CAYRHB010000110.1:0-4306 GCA_964424035.1 uncultured Leptolinea sp. | reverse complement strand
GTCCAGGGGTTATATTTCCTTCGGGGTATCCTTCCCGATTTTCTTACCATTGTGATTGCCAATGTACTGGTTGTTACGACATACAACCTGGGATACATGGGTTACTGTCGATTCTTCAATAAAGACCCGAACTGGTGGTTAATGATCACCCCGATCGTGATCATTCTTATCGTCTTTTCGATTTATATAAATAATTTCAACATCAGGGTGATTACACTGGGGCTGGTTTCCGCCAGTCAGTATTTTATACAATTCATGCTTTTGTTCAATGTAAAATCCAGAGGGGTAAAACGTTCAAAACCCATTTTACTGGCTGCGTACGGTATGATCATAGTTCTCTTTGTAACAAGAGCCGTCTATATGATCTTATACCCGGATGTGATCAGGAACATGTTTGACCCGGTGATGATAAATTCGATTACATTATTCGCCACCATACTCAGTATTGTGTTAATTGCCATTGGAGTATTATTAATGCTTTCCGAAAGTCTGCTGGAAGAGAATCGGGAACTGGCAACCCGTGACTGGTTGACGCATATTTTCAACCGAAGGACCTTTACCGATCTGGCAAATAGGGAGTTAGGCCGCGCAAGCCGCAGTGACCATGAAACCTCCCTCCTCATGATTGACATTGATCACTTCAAACACGTGAATGACTCGTTCGGGCATCCAACCGGAGATGAAGCATTGATCCATCTGGTAAGGATTATCAAGGATTCCGTACGGGTGCAGGATTTATACGCCCGCTTTGGAGGTGAGGAATTTGTCGTTCTTCTGGCGGAAACATCGACAATTGAAGCCTACCAAATAGCGGAACGCCTGCGGGAGCGTGTCGCAGACAGCACCCTGGTGATCAACAATAACACTATCAAAATGACTATCAGCATCGGCATATCGACCGCGATCGGGCATGACAACCCCCATCTCGAAACAATGATCAATCAGGCTGATATTGCCATGTATGAAGCGAAAAATGCAGGGCGGAATTGTACAAAGACCTATATATCAAATACTAGAGTGGAGATTGAACCATCTTCGACTGTATTACCCCGCTCTATATAACATATCTAAATAACAAATACTTTCTTTTTCAGTCAGACAATAACAGCTTTTTGTTGTATGACTACATATTTTTACCTGTAGATTGAGCGAATGACATATCCAAATATACCTGTATAATCACAACAATAAACTGAACCAGTATAGGAAAAAGTGGATTTGAAATATATAAGGGATAAAAGGATTTTTCTGCTGATCACAATTGTCTACCTTGTTCTGAGGATTTTCGCCTCAGATCCATGGACAGGTGCAATTATTACCAATGACACAAATTCATATGTGATCACATCACAAGAACCTCTCTTTTCGCAACAATTCTTCGCTGGAAGCCGACCTATCACGCTGCCGCTGCTATACAAAGTATTCACCCCGGCAGAAGGATATGACACATCTCTGCGCAGCGAACCAAGTATTGGAATAATGCCCGGCCTCAGGCTACTTCCGGGATTCAGCCAGATCGCCTTTGTTCAATCTTTTATTTCTGTATTTTCCTGGTGGTTGTTAGCCTTTGTTCTATATCGAAGGCTAAAGAACGGGTTGCTCCGGTATTTCTGTTCTGCATTTATCCTTTTTTCTGCATGTCTGCCGGAAATCGTCAGTTGGGACCATGTCATGATGGCAGAATCTTTGACATACTCTCTGTTTATTTTGTTACTGGCAATCGGTCTTTTGGTATTTACTGAAAATTTTTTCTCCGGTCAGTCAAATCAAAAATCGGGAAAATGGCTGCTCGCCGGGTTTTTACTAGTCATGTTTTTCTGGGTTAACACCCGTGATACAAATGTTTATTTTGCACTTGTGACCATTGCATGCACTTTTTTTGGACTTTTTATTACCTTCACACGAAGAAAGTTTAAATTAGTCCCACGGGCAGGGGTTTGTTTTCTCCTGGTATTGATCGGTATTTTTCTTTTCCATCAATCCTGCGCCAGGGCAAGCACCCGATTGATAAATCCATTGGTCAATAATCTTACTGCGAATGTTTTTCCATACGATACCCGCGTGAAGTTCATGCATGAAAAATGGGGAATGCCCGATTCGCTGGACATAATATCCAATACAAATTCAGCCAATTACAGTAATCTAAAAGAAAACCAATCCTTCATAAACTGGGTCCATCAAAAAGGGCTTCCTGCCTATATGGATTTTATGATCCATACCCCCCTATGGACCAGTCAAATGGTAATCAACTCGTTTAAAGAATTATTCGGATATTACCGTCAACCGTATTACGATCCATGGGAGATCCAACTTCCAATCAGGCTGAAAAACCTCACCCCGTTGATAAACTGGTCCTCAAGTGACCTTATTGTTATCACTTTACTTCTAGTAATTTTCACTGCGTTCGTAAATATAAGTCGGAAAAGAACTGATATGTGGATCTATGTTGGAATGATGTCCTGTCTTTGGATTGGAGCCGGGGTTATGTACGCAGCGGGATATCTGGGTGAAACCTGGGGAAGTGCGGCTCGTCATATTCAAAATTCTATTCTTACATATAGAATGATTATTTTTGTCTTTCTTCCAATTCTATTCGACGAATGATACATAGGCTAAGCACTTCAATTCATTTCTTTGGTCGGAACAAAATCAAATAAGATGACTCTAGACCTCGCTAACACATTCTGGCAGGAATACATATATTTATTAAAGGAAAAGGGACAATCCATCCCTGATAAATATGAGGCCTGGTATTTCTGCAATAATGAGACCAGTGCCAATTCGCTGGCAAAATTGGTCTACTCCGGCAAAAAAACAGCGACAGCCAGTTTATTCTGGTTATATGAATTTGAAAGCAGTCCAACTCCCAGGGCAGGAGATCACAGCATAATTACACTTTGGGATGGGTCTCCGGTCTGTATTATCGAAACAGTAGATTGTCAGGTCATACCCTTCGATCAGGTTCCGGCTTCTTTTGCCTTTGATGAAGGCGAGGGTGATCGTTCGCTGGAATACTGGCGTGAGGTACACCTGGAATTTTTCTATGAGGAATGTGAAAAAATAGGGAAATTTATTACTCCATCCATGCCTGTGGTTTGTGAACATTTCAGGGTTGTACACCGAAAGGATGGAGTATTTTCAAATTGAAACATAACGTTCCATAATTACGTACAATTAATAAGACAATATTCCCAATGTCAGATTGAATTTCTGTGATACCTCATGGGAGGGGTGTATGCAAAAGAAAATAATCCGTTCCATATTAATGGGCATCGGCCTCCTCGGTTCAGTGGCAGTGGCATGGCGGATTGCAGCCCGGCTTCGGCCACTTCCAACTCCACCCTGGTTAAGCGGGTTATTGGAGAACCCCCTGGCAGATTCCATCCGGGCGGATCGGCTCATCCAACGGGCGGGGATAAAACCGGGGATGCGGGTGCTGGACGCAGGTTGTGGAGCCGGCAGGGTAACCATTCCAACCGCCCGTGCAGTTGGGAATGAGGGTGAAGTAATCGCTCTGGACCTCCAACCCGGAATGTTGGATATCGTCATGGCCCGCGCAAAAGCAGCCGGGCTGGGAAATGTGCGGTTTATGCTTTCCAGCCTGGGCGAAGACATGCTCCCTCCTGAAAGGTTTGACCGCGCCATTCTTTCTACAGTTTTGGGTGAAATCCCCAATCAGATTGATGCCATGGGCGAGATAGCCACCGCGTTAAAGCCGGGTGGTGTTGTTTCCATTACTGAAATGCTGCCGGATCCACATTACCAGACAATAAAGTCCATCCGCCAACTGGCTGAAAAAGTCGGGTTGGAAGAAACCGCAGTCTTCGGTAATGTCTATTCCTACACAATCAATTTACGGAAACCAATACCCGTTGCATAGTTTCAAAACCTTCCTTTCCATTTACTGCGTTATTTAAATCTCATAAAAACATATATCAGAAATAACAAATGATAGAATACAAAGGATTTGACAGGTGTAGAAGTCAAATCCTTTATTCTTTGCAGATATAAGCAAAGGAAACTGGAATGATTATTGTAGACAGGAAAAAATGAAAATGGATTTTCCTTTTCTTCCCACCCTGCCTGAGGAATTGTCTGAACGGGGCTGGGATAAGCTGGATGTGATCCTGGTTACTGGTGACAGTTACATTGACAGTCCATTTATTGGAATCACTGTGATCGGTCGGATACTTGAACAGGCTGGATACCGGGTTGGGATCATTGCCCAACCGGATATGCATTCCCCGGCTGATATATGTCGTTTGGGTGAACCGAGGTTGTTCTGTGGGGTCACCGGCGGCAGCGT
>CAYRHB010000109.1:4555-12429 GCA_964424035.1 uncultured Leptolinea sp. | reverse complement strand
CGGTATATATTCATAATTTTTTTACCCTGCCAGTATACCTACCGGTAGGTACTCGAAAGGAAATTCATGCATACGCCTATCCAGGAAGCCATTTTTTACCATATTTACCCTCTCGGGTTTTGCGGTGCGCCGCAGCAAAATGACCCCTTTGCCAATCCCGTTCCACGCCTGAATAAGATCATAACCTGGCTTGATCACATCCAAAACCTGGGCTTTAATAGCATTTATCTGGGACCGGTCTTTGAATCATCCCGCCACGGGTATGACACCGTGGATTATTACCATATCGACCGCCGGCTTGGAACGGATGCCGATATGGCCAGGCTTAGCGATGAGATCCACCGCCGGGGTATGAATCTGGTACTAGATGGTGTTTTCAACCATGTGGGGCGGGATTTTTGGGCATTCAAAGACGTGCTTGCCAACGGAGAATCTTCCCCCTTCTGTGACTGGTTTGCCAATCTCCATTTCAACGGGCACAGCCCCCAAGGCGATCCATTCAGCTACGAAGGTTGGAACGGGCATTACGAACTGGTCAAACTTAACCTGCAAAATCCGCAGGTGAAAGATCACCTGTTCTTTGCCGTGGAAAGCTGGATGCAGGAATACCATATTGACGGTATCCGCCTGGATGCCGCCGACCAGTTAGATATGGGTTTCAATGAAGAACTGGCTGAGTTTTGTAAACGCCGCAACCCTGACCTGTGGCTGATGGGTGAACTCATCCACGGTGATTATGCCAAATGGGTGCGTCCGGGTCGCTATGACTCTTGCACCAATTATGAATGTTACAAGGGGTTGTTTTCCAGCTATAACGACCGCAATCTGTTTGAGATCGCATATTCATTAAAGCGGCAATTCGGGGAATATGGCATTTATCAAAACCTGCGTCTGTATTCCTTTGCAGATAACCACGATGTTGACCGTGTTGCCAGCCAGCTAAAATACCCTTCTGATCTGTTCAATCTGTATACCCTGTTGTATACCATACCCGGAATTCCATCCGTATATTACGGAAGCGAATGGGGTATTCCCGGCCGGAAAGATAATGGGAGTGACGATCCTTTACGCCCCAATCTTGATCTGCAAACAGCCATTCAATCCGCACCCCAACCGGATTTGCCGGAACATCTGAGGCGCCTTGCCCACCTTCGCATGGAGATCCCGGCTTTGCGAACCGGAAATTACCAACCGGTACTGGTTGCATCCCAGCAATTTGTGTTCCAACGGGAAACAAACGATACGCGGGTAGTGGTAGCCGTGAATGCGTCTGACCAACCGGTTGAGATCACCCTGACATCACGGCAGGTTTCGAATGGCCGGTGGATTGATACGCTCAACCCCGGTATTGAGTGGATTGCACAGGGCGACCAGACCATCCTGATCCTTCCGCCAAAATGGGCCAGGGTACTTGTGTACCAGGGATGATCTTATTTCCAAACGGTTGCACATATCGGGTGGGTCTAAAAGCCCCCCGGTTTTATTTCTAGAAATAATTACCGGTAAACCAGCAGACCCAATCCTGCCGCGGCCAGCACCAGCCATACCGGACTGATATTTGTATACACCAGGAAAAGGAAGGTAACCCCGGCGATCAATGCTTTATCCCAGCCCAACGCCAGTGCTTTTCCCAGCCCGAGGTTGGAGGTACCCCAAACCGTGCGAAACATATCAAAAGCCACATACGCCAGCAGCCCCACAACCAACGGACGGACGGCCTTGAGCATGGCAGCCATGGCCGGGCTGTCTTTAACTGTGAAGAACATGGAGATCATTATGAGCATCAAAATGGTTGTCGGGAAAACCGTTCCGGCTGTGGCAAAGATGGCTCCCCAGATACCCGCCAGTTTATACCCCACATAAGCCGAAGCCTGGGGCGCCGTCGGGCCGGGCATGGCGTTGCTCAACGCGATCGCGTTGGCGAAATCATCCGGTGTGGACCAACCTTCGGCCACAACCTCGCGCTGCATTAATGCCAGCGAAGCCGGTCCGCCGCCCCACGAAAATAGAGCGACTTTGGTAAACACAATAAATAACTTTAAATAGAGTTCATACATACGGTTATTGTACCTGTATTTGGTACCGGTTCCGTAATTCGTAGAATTCGGATAAATAACAGAAAATCAGGCGAAATAACCTGTTTCCGGGTTGTTCAGGCGGCTGATAAACAACGCTGCCATTCCAGCCAACTGACCGGGATATGCCCGGCGCCAAGGATCAGGGCAGCAACTGCCAACGGCCATGCATGGAAATTTAGAGCAACCACCAGAACAGCCAGTACAGGAGCAATCGCCATCGGGATGGGTACTCCTGCCATAGGGGCGAATAGCATGCGGAACTGACGGCCGGTGACTATATAACGCATCCATCCGGCATAATAAAAGACCATCAGCGCACCGTAAACAATGAAGGAGATCATATCCAACATCGATCCAAACCGGAAAGCGTAGAAAAATGGCAGGACAAAACTTCCAATCTGCCCCAGTTTTTCTATGGTTTCAAGAATTGTGACCTTCAATTGCCGTTGACCATCGGTTTCTGGCGGAACATTGCGCGGTGAAAGCAGGAGGAAAAAAGCATTGGGAAGCAGTAAAAGCAAAGTAACAATCCATCCATTTTGCATTATAAATTTCTCCAAAGGTTATGTAACTGGATCAATATAAAATACGGAAAAGAAAGCGGGCAGGTTGTGCCTGCCCGCCAAAGGATATCATGCCTTTACCTGTTGCTGGGTGATGCAATGGATATTTCCACCTCCCAGAAGGATCTCTTTCGCCGGAACACCGACTATCTTACGGTCCGGCATTAACTTTTGAAGTAATTCCAATGTCGGAATATCGTGAGGATCGTTGAATATGGGAACCACCGCGCCACCGTTGCAGAAGAAGAAGTTGACATAGCTGGCTGCCATACGATCCCCTTCGTTTCGCGGAAGTGTGCCTTCAATGGCATCCACACCTTCTGATTCCTCTCTGGAGATCAGGATCGGATCTGGCTGGTGGATCTTGTGCACGATCAATCTTCGACCACGTGCATCTACGGCCCGGCTCAACCGCTCATAGGCATCGTTGGATATTTCGAATTGGGGGTCGTTTTTATCGTCTGTCCAGCTTAACAATACTTCGCCGGGACGCAGGAAACAGGCAATATTATCCACATGTCCGTTGGTCTCATCATTGAAAATACCTTTTCCCAACCAGATGATCTTTTCCAGGTTCAGGTAATCTTTCAAAACCTGTTCGATCTCCTCTTTCGTCAGGTCCGGATTGCGGTTTTCATTTAGCAGGCATTCCTCAGTGGTAATGAGGGTGCCTTCACCGTCCACGTGGATCGATCCACCTTCCAACACTATGGGAGCTTTGTAACGGTCAACCCGTTCCATTTCCAGCACCTTGCGGGCGACCAGATCATCCAAATCCCAGGGGAAGTAGAGGCCGCCGGCCAAACCTCCCCAGGCATTAAAATCCCAGTCAATCCCGCGGATAACGCCACTGTCATTCTTAACAAATGTCGGACCGCAATCGCGTATCCATGAATCGTTGTTGGAAATCTCTACCACCCGGATATGCGCGGGCAGCATAGAGCGGGCATTGGAATACTGCGATTGGTTCACGCCTACCGTCACCGGTTCAAACCCGGCGATGGCGGTGGCGACATCGGTGTAAGCTTTCTGTGCCGGTTTTGCACCCAGGCGCCAGTTGTCTGTCCGCTCCGGCCAGAGCAGCCAGGCACCGGCATGTGGTTCGAATTCACCGGGCATACGGAAGCCATCTGATTTTGGGGTGCTTTGTATCGTTTGGGACATGTCTACTCTCGGGCAGCTTTCTTTTTTCCACAGTTAAGCAGGATAACTTCTCCCACCGCGATGGTGATCAGTGTTCCGATGAGCACCGGTACGGTATCCGGTGAAAGAGGTTCACCCGGAACCCACAGGAAGAACACAATAGCCTGGACTATGAAAAGCTCGCAAATAACAGCTACGATCGTGGCAAACAGGTGATTCCCGGGCATGCGGTAGGGACGGTGCACATCTGCGTCGCTCTTGCGGAGTTTAAGGAAAGCGGGGAAGAGCAGCAGGTATGGAAGGAAGAAGATGATGGAGCTGAAAACGAACAGGGTCCAGAAAAGATCTTCAGCGGATCCGGCCATGAAACCGTATAAGACAATAACCACAGAGCTGACAATTCCGGTAATGATATTGGCACCCACCGGAGTCTTGTTTACGGGATCCAGTTTTCCAAAGACGGCCGGTAATTCACCCTCTTCCGCAGCCTGTGCTGCGGTCCGGTTGGCACCCATCGTCCAGGTGACCATATTGGCTACGAACGTATAAAGCGCGCCAATACCGAGCACGACAACCATGGCGCCCCCAAATCCGGTCTCGCCCAGAATAGCTTTCAGGGTATCTACAATACCGGAGATCAAGCCAAGCTGGTCGATCGGCAGGGCAAGCAGAATACCGGTCGTGGAGAGTAGATAGAAGAAAGCGATCAACAGACCGGCCGTAACAATTGCCAGGGGAATATCACGTTTCGGGTTCTTCATTTCATCACCCGCACCGGACATTAGTTCAAAACCCATATAGTTATAGAGGATCACCGGAAGGAAAGCCAGACCGGCATCCCAGGTGGGGATGAGCGCCTGGGCACTCATGTCATTGGCTACGCCGTTCTTGATGGCCAGCGCAATGCCGCCAATTCCCAGTACCAGCATGATGATGACTTTAAAGGCAGCACCAATATTGGGGAACCATTTGCCGGTTTCCAAGGTGATCGAGTCGATCCATACGGTCACCCAGGTCATTAAGACTCCGATGGCTATCTGCCACCATAAACCCATTTCAGGGAAGAAGAGTTGGGCGAACATTCCGGCAAAGAGGATGTAAACCGAGGGCATCCACAGGGCGACATTGATCCAGTAATACCAGGTCGAACGGGCAGCCCATTTTTCTCCAAAGGCATGTTTGATCCACACATAGATCCCGCCTTCTTCCGGGTACGTCGATCCCAGTTCAGCCGTGATCAATCCATATGGAATAAAGAACAGGACCAGGGTTATGACCCACCATGATATGGAGGAAGCTCCAATGGAAGCCGATGCTGCCAGGGTGTCGATCACCATGATGGCGCAGACCGTGAACAGGGTCATATCAAATATTTTCAGGGCTTTATTAAAGCCGGTCTTGGGTGCAGCAGATTGAGCAGTCATGTATTCTCCTTATTTTGAGGTGTTAAGGAAGTTCTCCACCATTCCCTGGTGGTAGGCTTTCAATTCATCCGATGGATGCTTCACGCGCGGATAGACAAAGTAGGCCAGCAAACCCTTTTCTGTATGCAGGCGGTTCTCAGATTGGTCGAAGACGATTGAACGCGGATGGTCAATGACCGCGTCTGTGACTTCCACATTCCGGGATGCCGGAAGGCAGTGCATGAATTTGCATTCAGCCGGGGCTTTCTTGAATAATGTTTCATTCACCTGATAATCGGGCATAAAAGCGGCTCGCCGTTCAGGAATTTCATCTTCCTGTCCAACCCACCACCACAGGTCGGTATAAATAAAATCAGCCTGTTTCACCGCGGCCACCGGATCATCGGTGATGGTCAGGGTTCCGCCTGATTCTTTACAATTCGCCTGCGCCCATTTCTGCCAGTCAGGAAATGCCTGGTATTTTTTTGGCGCGGCATGCGTAAAATTCATACCCAGTCTGGTGCAGATCAACATCAGGGAGGAAAGTACATTGGTGGCATCACCGATGAAGGTGACATTGATGTCTTCCAGCTTCTTTCCAGCTGGCATGTGTTCCAGCATGGTCAGGGTATCGCATACAACCTGGGTGGGGTGGTTGTAATCTGTGAGGCCGTTGATCACCGGAACCGTGGCATGTTTTGCCAGGCTGGTTATGGTCTCATGTTTCAACGTCCGCGCCATGATCACATCGCACATGCGTGAAAGTACCTGTGCCGTGTCATAGAGTGATTCGCGTACACCCAGGTGGATCTCTCCCGGTTTTAGATACAAAGCGTGACCGCCCAACTCGGTCATCGCCACTTCAAAAGAGACACGGGTACGGGTTGAGGGTTCTTCAAAGATCATCGCCAGCGTGGTATCCTGCAGGATCTTTGGGGTGCAACCCTGTTTATCTGCCGCTTTGATCAGGCGGGTGAGCTCAATGATCTCAAGAAGCTCTTTTTTGGAAAAATCCTGTGTATCAATAAAATGTTTCAATTCCATATATTGGTTTTCTCCTTGTTTTTTGGGGGTCATTCTTCTTCAAGAAGCCCAAAATCTTCCTTTTTGGGCATCCATTCGTCGATGTTGCGCAGAATTCGCGGTACAAGGGCATATCCTTTGACCAGAACACCCGGTATCGCCGCAATGCCATGCCGCAGAAATTCCCGCATTTCATCGTTGTTTTTAAAACGGGCCTCGATGGACATTTCTCGGGATCCGAGACCGAACGCCAGATAGGTGACCTCTGGGATGTTGATGAGCGCATTGACGATCTCATCCTCCTGGTCCGGTTCAGCGTCCAGGAAAATATCCACGGCAGTCACATAACCGAATGCCATGGGATTTACCACTGCCGTCGGCCGGATCACTTCATCCGCGATCAATTTGTCGATACGTTTGCGGATGGTCCGTTCGTTGGCATCCAATTTGCGCGCGATCTCGGAGGACGACATACGAACATTGGCATGCAGTTCCTGGATGATCTGGTAATCAAGAAGATCAAATCCCGTTTTTATTGGCATTGTATAGTTCCGTTTCGGTATTATATAATTCCGTTTATGTATATATGATACAAAAATTTGACGCCCATTACCAGTGACATAATTAATAGTTATGGCATTACATCTATAAAATTTCGGGGGGGCGTTCCCGGAAACATCATTTTCCCCCTACGTCAATCCAATTTCCATTGTCAATCTATATAATTGTTCATAAATTGTAAAGACCGATTCACCACTTTGAGAGATAATAAATCTGTGCGACAATCAAGAAATCCTATTTTCCTGTATGGCCATTCAAAAGAATAATGGGAAACATCCGATAGCATTAATGTGTTTATTACCAGGTTTACAGTGAAACGTTTTTCGGTTTCCGTCATAAAAATTTATGCCGGTATATTCCTTCTTATTTCGGGTCTATACCTGTATATGTCTGTACGTTATGGACTTTATCTTCCGGACAGGCTCCTGGTAAGAGATCCTTTCCTCCTTGCAGGATCCATTCTGGCCACTGTTGGCATGTTGTATGCGGCCATCCAGTCTGCCAGCGAAAACTGGTACATCCACATCAGCTGGCTTATATTTGCGGTCGCATATCTGATTGACAATCTTTCCACAATCTTACAGGTTGTATTTGATATATCTGTTCTGAATTATTTTCCGGCTTTTCTGATCATGGTCAGCTATACACTGGTCTGCCTGGGAATTGGCCTGCTTCCCAGTTATCCGCGTCCATTGGCCCCACGTTCCCGCAGTTTTCGCGACACATCCATATTCATTGGAGTGACGCTGGTAGCCACCTGGGTGGTTTTGATCATTCCTTTCTATTTCTACGATCAACCTTTTTATGATCAGGCTTTCACGGCTCTGACATATGTGATGATCTTCTCCGTTTTTGATTTATTGATCCGGCGGCGAAGAAGCTCCAACCATACAGTCGGTATTCTGATCAGTATCAGCATTGCCTTCACCGTTATTGGCGAGGTCCTGATCGCTGTTCAAAGAAGCGGTACCCCCTTGTGGGTCAATGTCTTGATGAATATGTGCTGGCTGGTCAGTTATGGAGCCATGGGCACGGCAGGACTTTCTGTAGAATTCAAACATGCAGCCGGAGAACCGGAAAACAAATCGGAGAGAAAAGAAACC
>CAYRHB010000109.1:0-4545 GCA_964424035.1 uncultured Leptolinea sp. | reverse complement strand
GTGGCATTGCTGTATATTCTCCTGATTTGGAGCCATTTCAACCCGGACATTCTCTCCTTTTCGGTCATCGCGATTGGGACAGGAAGTCTTTTGATCATCATATTGATACGATTCAATGAGGCTTTAAAAGAGAACACCAGGCTGATATCAGAAGCCAACCGTGAAATTGATACCGGTCGAAAAATTCAACAAAAATTCTGGCACGACAGCCGGCACGACGCGTTAACAACTCTTCCCAATCGTTCCTATCTGTCCGATCAGCTTCAAGGGCAGATCGACATGGCAAATGAAATCAAGAATACCCGGAGCGCTCTTCTATTCCTGGACCTAGACCGCTTCAAACCGATCAACGACCGGTTTGGACATGACACGGGAGATCAACTTCTCAAAGCTGTGGCTGAACGGTTAATCTTTTGTGTTCGACCGGATGACTTTGTTGCCCGTATTGGTGGAGATGAATTCGCCATCATCCTGACCAACTTGCAATCATCCCGATCGGTTTATAAAGTGGCCGCCAGGATCATGGATAAAATGAGAGAACCCTTTGAGATTTCTGGGAATGAATTAATCTCCGGGGTCAGTTTTGGGATCTGTTTTATCGAACCCGGCTTCTCGTCACCGGACGATGTTTTAAAGGAAGCCGACAAAGCCATGTATCGCGCCAAACGCAAAGGCCGCAGCCGGTATGAAACCAGCAGGGAATTGGAATTCTAATCCGCCGTATCCATGACCCAGTCTTTCACCTGTTGAAGAAGATCGGGTAATGACTCTTCTACCGCAGGACTTAAAGACTCGGTCAGCTCAAAACCGGCTGCCGTGACCGTGAAAAGAACAGCCTCCGGTCTCCGGCTATAAAGCATTTCTGTCAGCGCCAGTAAACCACCGGCGTCAAACCCGTGGGTTATTGCCCCCGGATCAACAGGTCGGGGTTGCAATTCGATCCTGCGGATTGTTCCGGGTGGATTTTCGTCCGGCACACTGGCATCAATAAATGCCACCCGACTGGAAAAAGCCAGTTCCTCTGCCAGTTCAGGGGTTAATTGCTGACAGGTCAATAAATCCACATTATCCGGCATGCCGATTTCTTCGAGTGTCTCAACCGCCAGGACACCTATGGCATCATCGCCCCGCAGGGTGTTGCCATACCCGATGACCATAATGCGTAACGTTTCAGTCATTCTTGAGAGCTGCCTCAATCTCGTCAAAATGCATCAACCGGTGGTATGCCCGCGATACATGGACATTACCACTGTTTTCCATGACATCTGATGCAAAAACAGGGTCCAAAGATGCTATCCGGGCATCAACAGTCTCTGCTGTTTTAAAGAATATTTCCAATGCGTGGCGCGGAGGGATTGCCAGAAAATAATCTTTTGTTGTGTCATTGGTTACATCAATATCCACGGGCGAAACCTCCACCCCTTCTTCCTGCCATTTCTTCAACAAGATCAACGCCCGTCGATCCCAGTAAGCCAGGTGACAGAGTACCGCGGAAACCGTCCATCCGGCTGGCAATGCCGCGGAAAGCTGGGAATCGGAACAACCAGCAAACAACGCTTTGTATTTCTGTAGAGAATCATTGTTTTCATCTGAGACGGTTTTTATATCGATCATGGTCTACCCTGAATGTGATGGATCATTCATTATACCCACCCGAAAGTGCCTGACAATCAAAATCCCTCTCCTTGTTCCAGAAGAGGGATTTTGAGGGGGTAGATAGTGTCAATATTCGTGTCAGGAATTTCGAACCATGGTATCCAGTACACGGCCATCAGGCGCGTGCAGACTGATCTGCAATGGCATCTGTCCAACGGCGTGTGTGGAACAGGCCAGGCATGGATCGAATGCCCGGATGACCGCTTCCACGCGATTGAGCATACCTTCCTGAAGTTTGTCCGCTTTTACATAATAACGGGCTACCTGAAGGGCACCCTTGTTCATGGCCAGGTTGTTATTGCCTGAGGCAATGATCAGGTTGGCCCATTGCACCAGACCTTCCTCATTAACTTTGTAATGATGGAATAGAGTCCCACGCGGGGCTTCACTGACGCCAATTCCTTCAAGGCTGTTCACCCCGGCTATGGCACGGACATTGGTAGAGAGGATATCGGGGTTATTCAGCAACTGTTCGATCATCTCAATGCCGTATAAGATCTCGATGAGGCGGGCATAGTGATAATGGAATGAACTTAGTACAGCCCCTTTATCCAGACAATGGAACTCGGCAAGCTCCTGGTCTGCCAGTGGAGTGCCGGTTTCGGTGGCAATGTTCAGACGGGCCAACGGGCCGACACGGTACATGCCATCAGGGTATCCCAAAGGTTTGTAATACGGGCTTTTCAGATAGGACCATGGTTCCACCGCTTCGCCGATGTAGTTCATGTATTCGGTTGGATCCAGATTGTCGTCCAGGATACTTCCGCGTGGTGTGACCACCCGGATGTGTCCGTGATAATGCTCCAGTTTTCCATCTTTGCTCACCAAGCCAAGGAAAAGGCTGGGAAAATTGGCAAATGTGCGTATGTATTCCTGATACTGGTTCAAGCCGGGCTTGTACCAATCCAGTGTTCTGCGGATGATCCCCAGCACTTCCGGAATATCCGCCAGAATGGCCTCGCGTGCTTCTTTGGTCAGGGGCGCGTTCACACCGCCGGGAACGACCCAGGCGGGATGGATGCGTTTACCGGCCAACCGCTCGATGACCTGCTGGCCGAACTGGCGCAGGCGGACACCATCGCTGACCATTTGCCTGTTTTTCTCTGCCAACCCGAAAATGTTGCGTTTTTCAACCGGTGCATCCATACCCAGAAGAAGATCAGGCGCTGACAGATAGAAGAAGTTCAGGGCATGCGATTGGATGATCTGCCCCAGGTTCATAATGCGCCTCAGGGCAATAGCCGTTGGCGGAATGCGGACGGACAGGATCTGATCACAGGCTTTGCTGGCTGCGATCAGGTGGCTGGTGGGGCAAATGCCGCAGGTTCGGGCTGTAAGGGAAGGCATTTCATAGAAAGGTCGGCCTTCAACAAACTTTTCAAATCCGCGTACCTGGGTAACGCATACATGCGTGTCTGCCACGCTGCCATCATCATTCAGGTAGATATTGACTTTGGCATGGCCTTCTATGCGAGTGACCTGTTCAATCGTGATTTTTTCTGTCATGGTCATCCTCCTAGGCACCAAAACGAGATAGAGAAGTCAGGTCCGGCACACGACCTTCGATCAGCTCGCTGAGAGTATAAAAAATGGCATCCGCAGACGGCGGGCAACCCGGAACAAACAAATCAACCTTGACCAGTTGGTGCAGGGGAAGTGCGTTGGGGAGAAGAGAGGGAATGACCTCTGAAGGGATCTGCTGGTTGAGCGCATCATGCTCCAAATAAACCCGGCGCAAAGTGGCTTCGGCGCCATATGGATTACGCATGGAGGGAATATTGGCTGTCACCGCGCAATCGCCAAATGCAACCAACATTTTGGTACGTTCACGGATTTTCTTGATCTTGTGGATGTCTTCTTCCGTTCCCAGAGCTCCTTCGACCAGGGTTATATCCACATTTTCAGGAAATTCCTTGGTGTCAACCAGCGGGCTGAATACAATTTCCACTTTATCTGTCAACTCGAGCAGTTTGTGGTCAATATCCAGGAAAGACATATGGCAACCGGAGCAACCGTCGAGCCAGATGGTAGCAAGCCGAATTTTCTTTGTCATTTGGAACCTTCTCTACGCATAACAAGATACGGCAGGAACTGGCGGCGTTTCTGCATCTCTGCCACAGACTTGCCTTTTTCTGCCAGGGCGCCTGTGGGACAGACATGCACACACTTTCCGCAGCCTGTACAGGTCTCGGATTCACCCCAAGGTGAGGAGAAATCCGTAATGATCAAGGTGTTGATACCGCGGTTACGGAAATCACGGGTATGCGCGCCTTCGATCTCATCGCAAACGCGAACGCATCGCCCGCACAGAATACAGCGGTTATGATCCACTTCGTACTTCGAATGTGAAGCATCCACCTGGAATTCGGGGTGAAGGTAATCAAATGTAATGTGGGTAACACCCAGTTTTTGGGCCATGGCCTGCAGATCACAGTGGCCGTTGGCCACACAAACCGCGCAGATATGGTTGCGTTCGGCGAACAGCAATTCAATGATCATCCTGCGATATTTATCGATCCGTTCGTTGGATGTGATGATCTCGATGCCTTCATCCGGCACGGTCGCGCATGACGGGATCAACCGGTTGGTGCCTTTTACTTCCACCATACACAGGCGGCACTGGCCTGTGGATGAGATACCCTCCAGGTTGCACAGGGTGGGAATATCAATGCCGTTCTGGCGGGCGACATCCAGTATGGTCTCGCCTTCTGCTGCGCTGACCTGGACGCCATCAATCGTAAATGTACGGACTACCGGGCCTGTCATTTGGCCACCTCCGCGGTTTTTTCTGGTTTCTTTATCTTTTCAAGGTATTCATGGCGGAAATAACGCAATGTGCTGATGATCGGGTTGGGCGCCGCCTGGCCCAGACCGCACAGGCTGGAATTT
>CAYRHB010000108.1:5819-12730 GCA_964424035.1 uncultured Leptolinea sp. | reverse complement strand
ACAAAACGGCCGGTGGGATTTACATAAACTTTCAGATCCTCATCGACTATGATGCCGGATTCTTTCAAGACCGGATCGATCACATACTTCTTTACACCTTCATAGATCTCTTTCTGGGTCACATCCGGGTCATGCTGGGTGCTGATGAGGACAGTGTCCACACGGTAGGGTTTGCCGTTCCGGTATTCAATCGTGACCTGGCTCTTGCCATCAGGGCGAAGCCACGGCAGGGTATCGTTCTTACGGACTTCCGTCAGCTTTCGGGTCAGTTTATGGGCCAGATAAATGGGCATGGGCATGAGGGCGGGGGTTTCATTGCAGGCGAAACCGAACATCATACCCTGGTCACCGGCGCCAATCTGCGCGATCTCATCCTCGGTCACCTGGCCTTTTTTCACCTCATCGGCTTTGGAAACACCCATGTCAATATCGCTGGATTGTTTCGCAATAGCCACCTGAACACCGCAGGAATTGCCGTCAAACCCTTTGGAGCTGTCATCATAACCAATATCGGTGATCACTTTGCGCGCGAGGCGGTCAAAATCGATATGTGCGTTTGTGGTGATCTCACCCAGAAGCATCACAAAACCGGTTTTGGTCGCGGTTTCGCAGGCAACACGGGATTTCGAATCCTGTGCCAGACAGGCATCCAGAACGGCATCACTGATCTGATCACAGATCTTGTCGGGATGTCCTTCTGTAACCGATTCTGAAGTAAACAGGTATTTTTCAGAACTCATAAAAGTGGACTGCATGTTTTTATCTCCTTTTTAGATAAAAAAGAAATTGCCCCTTCCGGTACTGCGAGGGGCAAGAATTGTTTTGAGGACGCCCTCTCATCTACCAGAATAATCTGCCGGAATTGGCACCTGAACGCCGTGGATGTAACATCCGCTTTGCCAGGTTGCCGAGGTATCATAGGGCCGGTCCCTCCACCTCTCTGGATAAGAGTGCCATTAGAGGCTTTTCAATTGTTAGATGCAATATATCATGTGTCTACCCTATCGTCAAATAAGAAGTTATTAATTTTGTATAAGATTTTCCATAAATATAGGCTTTTTTCTCAACAGCAGGGGTATACACTACCTTCCGCCCCTGCTGTTGAAAAGCCAAATACATGATCCCTTAATCCATTTCTCGATACGATTGGTAGCAATCCTTCTCACCAATGGGTGTCATTACGGAATAGGAACGCCAGGATCCGGGATGATTTTGGATGATCCGGTAATCTTTTAACTCCGGTTGGGCAGCCCGTAAAGAATTCAGGGCGTAATTGGATGAAACATGAAAACCCTGCCATTGCCAATTCTGTTGTTGCTCTTCCATCATACTGATCCGGCAAACCAACGCAGCCCCGAGAAGGTGTTTTGTCTCTCCGCCATCCACCGCGCGGAACTCTTCCAATAAAGCCGGGACACTATCTGTCGACAACTCCTGAAGATACAAGTAATCCAACTCCTTTCCATTTGTGGTCCGCCCCACATTTGACCGGACAATGAAACTATCGATATTCAACAGGTCCAGGGTCAGGCCAAAACCAGCCAGGACTAACAGGGCAGCCATGGCAAATCCACGACGGAATGGGATAACCTCCAGGACCATAACAATGGCCAGCAGGATACCCAGCCACACCATGAACACATGGCTGTATGCGCGCAGACGGGTGAATCCATAGGCCTCTTCCAACAGACTAAGGCGCATAAAAGACGAAACCAGGATCACCCCGACAAGGCTCACCAGTACCAGACAAAAACCGGAAAACCACCGCTGTTTGTTAACAGTTCCCCGCCGGGTGACAGCGCTTAAACCAAGGAAGAGCATCAAACTGAGTACTGCGACCCATACAAGCTCACCAAATCCCTTACGGGCATATTCCGCATAGGTGTACCCATCTACCATGATATTTTCCTGGCCGCCGAAGAAGTACTTGAACTGAACTGCCACGAAGAAGGCGAATAACAGGTTGACACCCACCAGGACAATGGAGCTTTCAGTAAAACCGAGAAATGCCGGAAGCCAGGGCTTTTCCATTCCGATCAAATCTGTGCGGTGGCTCTTTTTAATGGCGTAAAGATAGATCCCTGACAACAGGTATCCGATAATGCTGACGATGACCAGCCGGACGGCAAATTCCATAAATTTTTCGATATCCAGCAGCTTTTCCAATTCCCGGGAAAAAACGGGGTCTGCGCTGACCAGCAATACCGCGAGGAAAAACACGATCGGGAAAGCCAGAAGAAGTCCGCGAACCACAGCCCAAATCGAGATGCCGTGGCGCTGACCCGCCTGGTTTTCACCGGGATCAACTTCTGATTGTGGCCTGGGTGCCGCCAGCAAAGTACCCCCTCCAGCCAGCGCTGAAACAGCCAGCCGGAATAATCCGGTCATCATATCTGCCAGGCTGTACTTGAGCCACAGACCGGTTGAGAAGGTAAGTGCCAGCAATCCAAGGCAAATGAGTGAAACCAGGACGTTGATGAAGTTGGTGAAAGGCTCCGCCCGGATAAAAGTCATCGCCGAGAATCCCACTGCCAGCAAACCTGACAACCAACTGAAGATGTTGGGTTTTACATCTTCCAACCAGGCAAGAACGAAACCGGCTGTCGTAACCACCAGGATGAACAGGAAATAGGAAATTCCCAGCGGTTTCTTCCAGAACAAGAGGTCAAAACACAAACCCAGAAGAATGGATATCCATAATATCCGTGAAGCGTTTTTGACAGGCATGATGTATCTCCTTTCAAGTCAGTATATGACCGGCAACATTGGATGTCTGCTGTTTGGATCAACAGATTAACGCACTCAGGTGCTTAATCGGAATACCGAATTTTATTATTGTTGGGAAATCAAATCGGAAATGGCCGTTTTCTCGGAGGGATCAATTCCTCCTCCAGCGAAAGATATAATTAAATTCATGATCCAATTAATGATCGTCGAAGACAACCGCCGTCTGTGTGAAGCCTTGATCGCTGGTTTTGAGAAAACAGGCCGGGTGGTGATCTGCCACATGACAGACACCGGAGAAGATGCCATTGAACAAGCTCCTGGATTATCCCCTGATGCGGTGTTAATGGATGTACACCTTGCCGGCCAGTTAAATGGGATACAGGCAGCCATCGCGCTCCGCCGTGAGATTCCCCGCCTACCGGTTGTATTCTATTCCATTCAGGATGATGATCAGTATTACCGTGATTTCCGCGCGTCGGGGATCCTCAGTCATTATGCCTATGTTCGAAAGTCCAATTTTCTTTTACCGGAAATGATCCTGCCTTTGGTCGAGGATGCCATTTCCGGCCGGTCTTTCATCGATCCAGAAATCGAAGAACGCGTGCAGGAAGTACGGGAACGGGATGAGCAGGATCCATTGACCCTGCTGGAACCCAACGAACTGGCTGTCATTAAAATGATCGCCCAGGGACTGACAAACGAACAGATTGCCGCCCGGATGGGTTTCCGTGATAAACGAACCATCAGCCGGACAAATGGCAGTATTTATGCCGCCTGGGGACTTGATGAAACGACCACTGACGAGAAAGTAGCCCGCACCCGCGCGGCAATTATCTATCAATCCGGACGGTTGATCCATTGGGATGCAGAAGGTCGTCCATTCATTCTGGATGCGGGTCAAAACTGGGTTCCCTGGGAGGAAGATTGAGCGGCCTGCTTTTTCTGGATTGGCCGGCACTGGCTCTTTCGTTGTTTAATGCTTTCCTGCTAAGTTGGCTGGGATTCACCGTCATCCTCGAAGCAGACCGCAGGGCATTGGGGGTCTGGTTATCGGCTGAAGGGCTTTTTCTGGGGGCGGTCTTCTTTATTGCCCATACCGCCATACTGCGGAATGGTTGGCAGTGGAACAACCCCATGTTGGATTTCTGGTGGCGCGCGGGTTGGTGGCCTTTAATCCTCTCACCATTTGCCTGGTATTGCGTCATCCTCTGGTATTCCGGTTTCTTTGATGACCCTGCTACTCCTCTTCACAGCCGTCAGTCTGTATGGTTCGGAATAATCCTGATCTCGACAGCCGGCCTGTTAATATGGATGATCCTGGCCAATCCGCTTCCGGATCTGGGCGGGCAGGCGTTTGATATGACCGGGTTTCTCAATCTGGCTGTTTTATTCCCGGTTTACATAATTGCCTGCATCCTGCTGGCTCTTGATGCCATCATCCGGCCAGGGCCAACATCACGGTTTCTGGGCAATGAAGCCCGCCGCAAGGCACAGCCCTGGTTGACTGCGTCAACCCTGGTCCTTTTGCTGGTTTGTCTTCTGGTCGCATTTTCCCTGGTGTGGGGTATACAAACATTCGCATCAGACTATCAGAGGAACTTGGTCCCCGTATCCTCCTTTGTTCCTCTGACCGGTTTGGACATTGTCATCGAGATTCTGATCACCATCGCAATCCTGTTGATCGGCCAGGCTGTCATGGTCTATGAAATTTTCAGCTCCAATCCCCTTCCAAGGAATGGACTAAGGAAACGCTGGTTTTTTGCCATCTGGGTGGGCGGCATCTTCGCCATCCTGCTCTCTGTTATCCTGTTGTATTTCTCCCGTCCCGAACTGGCATACCTGCTCTTTATTCCTTTTATCGCTGCCATCATGACTTTTCAAAATCATCAGGCAGGAAAAGATCGTGAAATGGAATCACAACAGATCAGGTCCATGGCTACCCCGCTTCATACATACGACCGGATATTTCTTGAACCCGGAATAGCCAATGAAACCGGCGATATCATGGTCGAATTCAACCAGATATGTTCTGAATTGCTGCGAACCGAAAGGGCTGCGCTTGTTCCGGTTGGTATTCTGACCAGTTTTCTTCCGCCGCAAATTTTATTCCCGCCTTCTGATGCGAACCTGCCTCCTTTGGAGAAATCACCGGAATATTTTGCCGATAGGCCAATTCCGGTTTCCATTGACCCGGAAATTTTCCGGGGATACCGATGGGCTGTTCCTCTGGTTTCCACCCGGGGGCTGGATGGCTGGTTCTATTTTGGCTTAAGGCCTGAAAACGGTTTCTATACGATTGAAGAGATCGAAATAGCCCGGGCAGCAATCGAACACTGGATGGATAACCTGGCTGCATCAGAGATTGCCCGAAGGCTGGTTAACCTTCGACGGCAAAAACTGGCTGAAACACGCCTTCTTGACCGGAAAGCCCACCGGATTCTGCACGATGATGTTCTCCCTATGCTACATACAGCTTTGCTGGCCAATCCACATGGTGAGACAGCCGAACAGATAACCGCTGCGCATCAGATGATCTCCCGTCTCCTGCGTGACGCGCCTCCCGCACCTCCAGCTGTTATAACCCGCGACGGTTTGATAGCTGCTCTACGGCAGGCTGCGGAAAAAGAAGCGGAACCATATGCATGGCATCTAATCTTTCATCTGAATAAAGAAGCTGAATTATTAACTACCCGCATCTCCCCGGATGCCTCAGAAACCGTTTTTTATGCCTTTAAAGAATGCCTGCGGAACATACAAAAACATTCTCTGCGGAAAGCCGGGGGCGATCTATCTGTCTCGATACGCGTTGATGCTGAAAAAATCCTCAGGATAAGTATTGAGAATCCCAACACCGCTTCCGGTTTGGAGGATGATTTGGCATTAGAGTCCAGCGGGCAGGGGCTGGCATTGCACAATTCCATGCTGGCGGTATTCGGTGGTGGAATGAGGATGGAACAGACTGCATCCGGGATTGTCCGGACGATCATCATCCTGCCAGTCGACTGATCTCCCGTGGCATCGACCAACAACGGGCTTGCATGACCTGTATCGTGGTGATATCATCATTTACACTATGCAAGGGTTAATGGACTCACTTCGCAGAGGCGGGCGTGAAAGAACACGCGCCATTCTTCTGTTGATCATTGCAGCAACAATTCCCTGCTATTGTCTCGGATTGGTTACCCTCTGGGGAAGCCAGCTCACGCTAAAAACCAGTACAAGCACACCCACATTGACCGCGACGGTTACCCTTACATCAACGTCTGAATTCACACCAACACCCATCACCTTCACACCCACCATTACCCAATCACCAACCAGCACGTTCACTGCGACAGTAACCCGCACCCCGTTCATGACATTCACACGAACGATCACCTCAACATTCACTGAAATCCCCTCGCCAACGGCAACTCCAATTCCAACAGAGACCCACACACCGGTACCCCCATCGCCAACAGCGACAGTAGTACCTCCAACTGCAACAATTGCAGTGACAAATACTATAGAAAATCCCACAATCACCGAAACGGCAACTCAAGAATCCTGACATGATATATGAACCTCTTCCATTTTTAAAAAAGATAATCTCCCTTCCCGGGCTTTCAGGTTTTGAAGATCCGGTCCGTCTGGCAATTGCTGAAGACTGGGGACCGATGGTCGATGAATTGAAAATTAGCCGGTTGGGAAGCCTGTATGGGATCCGGCACGGTGCCGGGGAAGAACCGCGATCGCGGATTCTTCTTGCCGCTCATATGGATGCCATCGGGTTAATGGCAACCATGGTTCAAGATGGCTTCATCCGCTTCACCGAGGTCGGCGGAGTTGACCCCCGAATCCTCCCCGGCCAGAAGGTCATCGTACACGGCAGGCATGACCTGCCGGGGGTCATCGGGCAACCGGCTCCCCGTCTGCTTCCCCATTCCATCGGGAAAAAGACGGTCCCCATGGAATATCTATTTATCGATGTTGGCCTGTCTGCGGAAGAGACCTCCCATCTTGTCCGACCCGGAGATCCCATTTCTTTTGCCCAACCGCCATTGGAGCTGACTGAGAACACCCTGGCCGGGCACACACTGGATAACCGTGCTTCTGTTGCCGCCCTGAGCGTTTGTCTGGCTGAACTGGCGGGTATCCCCCATGCGTGGTATTTTGGGGGTTAACCCAGTTTACGGAAATAAGAA
>CAYRHB010000108.1:0-5809 GCA_964424035.1 uncultured Leptolinea sp. | reverse complement strand
ATGTTTGGGCTGTAGCCACTGTTCAGGAAGAAGTAACTCTGGCGGGAGCCTTTACATCACCGGTTGACATCAGCCCAGATCTGGTTGTGGCTATTGATGTGACCTTTGCCAAGGGGCCGGGCGCGAATGATCACCGCACTGTACCGTTTGGAAAAGGTATCACACTGGGTTGGGGACCAAACACGCATCCTGCGATTTTTGAAGCCTTTAAGAAGGTTGCAGAACGTCTGGATATCCCGTTCCAGACCGAAGTCGCGCCTGCCAATTCCGGCACCGATGCGATGGGATTACAGATCGCCGAAAGCGGTTTCCCGTCGATATATATCAGCATTCCCATCCGCTACATGCATACACCTGTGGAACTGGTATCGGTGAAGGATATTCAACGGGCCGGGCATTTACTTGCCCAGGTTTCAGCCAGTCTGGGACCCGATTTCAAACAACAGATCCGGTGGGAGGAGTAGTATGAATACTGAGAAAAAAAACCTCCTTCCCCAATCATTTATTGATCTTGTAGAACAGTTATCCAACGCGTCCGGTGTATCCGGGGCTGAAGGCGGCGTAAGGTCAATCGTCCGCGAACAGCTGGATTCATTGGAATTGAAATACAGTATCGATTCTCTGGGAAATGTACTGGCCACGCGGTCCTGCGGCAAGCCGGACGCATTCCGGTTGATGCTGGCTGCCCATATGGACGAAGTTGGCTTGATGATTGTGGAAGAAGATGAAGGCGGTCTTTTTAGATTCGAAATTGTCGGGGGTATTGATCCCCGGGTTCTACCAGGTAAAACTGTTCTGGTAGGCAAGGAACGAATTCCCGCGATCATCGGAGCCAAACCGATCCATCTAACCGATTCGGATGAACGGAAAAGCCCCATTACCATAGAGACATTGCGCCTTGATCTGGGACCCGGCGGCGCAGGGAAAGCGAAACCCGGTGAGAGGGCTGTTTTTGCGACAGAATTCCACTCCAACGGTTTCAGTTTCAGCGGAAAAGCCCTTGACGACCGTTTGGGAGTAGCCATCCTGCTCACCCTTCTAGCCGAACCTACGGAGAACGTAGATATTCTGGCTGCATTCACGACCCAGGAGGAAATTGGTCTTCGCGGTGCCCGGGTGGCCGCACATACCCTGGATCCGCAGGCAGCCATCGCCATTGACGCCACACCCGCCAACGACCTGCCTGCCTGGAATGATGACGAAAACACCGGGTACAACACACGTCTGGGATATGGTCCGGCAATTTATATTGCAGATGGCGCCACCCTTTCCGATCCGCGTCTGGTAAATATGATCCGGCAAACAGCCATTAAATACGATATCCGGTTTCAAATCCGCCAGCCCGGAAGCGGCGGTACAGACGCGGGCTCCATTCACAAACAAAGGGAAGGCATCCCCAGCATTTCTCTTTCTGTTCCCATCCGGTTTGCCCATACCCCCTGTTCCATCGCCTGGCACCCGGATATTGAAGGAATGCTTGATTTAATGCGTGCCCTTATAAAAGAATTTGATACTACGATTTTTTCCACACCCAGATAATACAAAAACACTCCAGGAGACTGGCATGAAAGATTTGATCCAACAGTTGGTTGAGACCACCGGGCCTTCCGGTTACGAAAGTAACGTGCGAAATCTGGTGATAAAGCAAATTTCTTCCGTAACAAAAGATATCAAAATTGATGCGATGGGTAATGTGATTGCCCGAATGGGTTCCGAAAAATCGGGCGGATCACGGATCATGCTTTCTGCCCATATGGACGAGATCGGGATTATTGCCACGCACATTGATGATCAAGGATTCATCCGCTTTACTACGATTGGCGGGGTTCGGGCTGCCAACTGTATCGGAGGGCGGGTGTTGTTCCTCAACGGCGTTCACGGTGTGATCTTTATGGAGAAGCTGGAAAATCCGGGGCAGACTCCGGGGTTCGACCAGTTATATATCGATTGCGGATTCTCCAGTAAAAACGATTGCAGCATTCAAGTCGGTGATCTGGCAGTATTTGACCGTCCGTTCACAGACCTTGGGAATCGGTTGATCTCCAAAGCCATGGATGACCGTATAGGTGTTGCCGTCCAAATCGAGATCATGCGCCAACTTAAGAACAGTCCCCATGAACTCTTTTTTGTATTCAGCACCCAGGAAGAGGTTGGACTGAGAGGCGCGACAACATCCGCTTACGGAGTCGACCCGGATATTGGTCTTTCCATTGATGTTACATTAACCGGCGATACACCAAAATCCATAAAAATGGCGGTTTCTCTGGGAAAAGGACCGGCAATAAAAGTCCGTGATGGTGGCATGCTGGCAGACCCCCGACTGGTCAGGTTGCTTGCTGAAACCGCGGAAAAAGCCGGAATTCCTTATCAACTGGAAGTTCTGGAAGGTGGAACAACTGACGCAAAGGCCATCCAAATGACCCGTTCCGGAGTCCCGTCCGGTTGCGTCTCCATTCCATGCCGATATGTTCACTCCCCTTCTGAAATGGTGGATACGAACGATGTGGAAAATGCAGTGAAATTAATTCTGGCTTTCATCAGCTCACCGTTCAAACTCTAATCCTTATGCGTACCCTCCCGGTCATTCTGGTTTCTTTTGTGCTTGTCGGATGCAGTATCCTTCCTGTGGCAACACCTACTCCATCCCATCAAGAGACGGCAACCCCGGAACCCAGTCCGGTCAGCCCAACCCCAACCCAGGCTCCAGCCGCAGAAACGACAATGAAACTATCAGTATGGGTTCCGGCAAAGCACGATCCATCCCTTAAGTCTCAAGCATCAAATCTTCTTGAGAAAGCGATTGCGGAGTTTGAGGAACAAAACCCGGGTACAGAAATTGAGATTCGGGTTAAGGCGGATTCAGGCCAATCCGGGTTGATGGAATCGCTAACGTTGACTTCTGCTGCGGCGCCGGATGCCATGCCCTCCCTCGCTTTGCTGAGTCGCTCACAAATGGAAGTAGCCGCAAAAGATGGAATAATCTTCCCGTTCGACAGTCTTTCCAATTCTTTGGACGAAACAGACTGGTATCCGTTCGCCAAAGAACTTTCCCTGTTCAAGGATGATACATACGGCTTACCGCTGAGCGCTGATGCACTTATACTGATCTTTCGTAGTAACAAACCGGCTTCCCAAGCACCCACCTGGGAGGAGATTCTGAATCTAGGATCGTCCGTTCTCTTCGCGGCAGCTGATCCACAGGCGACTGTTCCTCTGGCCCTCTATCGTTCTGCCGGTGGTGACACAGAAAATATTTTGCTAAATCCTGAAATCCAGATCAGTGAACTCGAGAAAACCTTGACGCTACTGGCTTCGGGCGCGGAAAAAAGTGTTTTTCCACCCTGGTTGATCAACTACCAGACCGACAAACAGGTAATGGACCTTTTTATGAACCAGCAGGGTGGCTGGGTGATCACCTGGTTATCCAATTATCTTTCGGTACAACCGGACAATACCAGCCTGTATCCCATCCCAACACTTGGCCCGGCCAGCGCAACACTGGCAACCGGCACTGTGTGGGCATTGACCGATACGAACCCTGAACGGCGGCAGATGAGCGTCCGGCTGGCAGAGTTCCTTACCCGCAGTGAATTCCTGTCTCAATGGAATCTGATCAATAACAGCCTGCCTCCGCGTCCCTCTGCTCTGACCGCCTGGCCTGACACACCGCTTCGGTCTCAACTGAACCAGGTTTCATTGAATGCCAGTTTGCGTCCGCCGGGTGAAGTAATGACCAGTCTTGGTCCAGCTGTACAGGAAGCCACCTTGTTGATCCTTAAGAAACAGAGTGACCCTGCAAAAGCTGCCAGCACCGCGCAAGAACGTCTATCCGCTACATCATCCAATTGACCTGGAAATTCCAGTTATAATGCCTTTTAAATCACGGTCCCTTATGAATTTAGATAAACAGATCGTTGCACAGATCATTCTGGTTATACTTTTTTTGGTAGCCTGTTTTTGGATTGCCATTCAACCCAATCCTTTTGAAGCCAGCCAGGTTCCTCCACCCCACACATCAGGCCAGCCACTACCACCTGACCCCACGCGGGAAGCCTTAAAAGCTACCGCCTATCAGATTGAAGTGGAAGAGAATCGCGATCAGACAATCGGTGTTCTTTTTGGCGGCTCGTTTCTGGTTGTTCTGGTAATTGCCGGAACGTTGCTTGTGATGAATAAGGAATAAAACCTGGCGTTTCTTTCGGGGGAATCCGGACCAGGAAAAAAGAATAAGGTAACCTCTTTTGCAACCAGGATAATGCATTGGTCGTATACCTTCATGTAAAGAGTCAATATAATAATATTGGGCTGACCCCATGTCAAAGGAAGGGAAAAATGAATAAGAATAAATTACAACCCGTATGGCGCATCATCGCCATTGTAGCGATGATGATGACCGGACTGTTGGCATATACGCCAACCGTACATGCGGCAGAGATCGATGATGGTGGCATTGTGGAAGCAGGGGAGGTTATCAATGATGATCTCATCCTGAGTGGAGAGACTGTTCGCATGGATGGTGAAGTCAATGGATTACTGCTGGCTACCGGCAATACCGTGATCATCAATGGTGAGGTAAATGGTGACCTGATTGCAATGGGTAGCTCAATCACAGTGACCGAAAATGCCGTTATTGATGGCAATATCTTCGCCGGTGCCCAGAATATCACAGTGAATGGTAAAGTCACCGGCAGCCTGTTTGCCGGAAGCGCAACACTCAACACCGGCAGCACATCAGAAATCAGCCGGAACCTGTATTACGGTGGATATAGCTTTGTTCAATCCAGTGGCGCTATAAACGAACGCGATATTCGGGCGGCTGTTTACCAGGCCGCACTTGAAGGTGAAACAGGACAGGATGCTATTGTCTATGGCGAAGCCGTGGAAGTAACTGGCTCGATTACGCGGAATGCGGAATTTCTGGTGGGCAACCCGACCAACCAGGCCAGCCCCATGCCTCCCTTTATGGGGAATATGGGTGAAATCCGAAATCTGAAACCTGGTCTGCGTGTTGATCCAGCCGCAGTCATCGGTGGTGTGATGACCTATACCAGCAAGGTCAATCAAAGCAATGCCATCGCATCCACACCTGCCGGGGGAATTGTTTTCCATACACCTGTTCCGGAAGCTCCCAGCGAATCGGTCGAAACCCCTCCGGCTCCTGCCACACAGGCTGTAAGCATCTTTAAAGGCTTTACCGGAATTGCCAGCAATCTGATCTCGCTACTGTTGATCGGGGCTCTTCTGCTCTGGAAAGCGCCGAAACTGTTGGCTGAATCCGCGGATATGGTTAAAGCCAAACCCTGGCAATCCACCGGATATGGATTTGTTACCATTATCGTGGGGTATGCGGCTGCGGGGTTGGGTTTGCTGGTGATCATTATCGCAGGTATAGCAATTGGGATCATCACCATTGGCGGACTTGGCGGAGTAACCGCGGGTCTGGGGCTTTCAGCTCTGGCAACAGCGGCATCCATTTTCAGCCTGTGCGTTTTTTACGTCAGCAAGGTCGTTGTATCATATCTGGTGGGAAAATGGATCTTTTCCAAACTGGCACCCGCCAATACCAGCAATATCTGGCCGTTGGTGATCGGTATTCTGGTCTACGTTATCCTGGATACCATTCCATTCGTGAATTTCCTGGTCGAACTGGCCGTCATTCTCCTGGGAGTTGGAGCCATGTGGCTGGTCTTCCGCTCAAGAACAACCAAAACATCTGAGGCAATTACAACTTTATAAAGTCGAATTCCTCAACCATAGAGGCTGACCCAAAAGTTGTAGTGCACCCCAAAAGTCAGCCTCTTTACACATT
>CAYRHB010000107.1:0-12880 GCA_964424035.1 uncultured Leptolinea sp. | reverse complement strand
CAATATCTTCCCAGTAACCCGTGAAGTCAAATCCATATACCGTATGGGTTGTGATTGCCTGGGGAATCACATGGCTGCCAAAATCATCCAGTGGATAGTTATTCAACAGATCAAACAGGGTGTCCGTGCGGAAGAGATAGATCCCCATGGACCCGAGAAATGGTTTTTCCGGGTCGTCCCGGCTGACAAGGTCTGCCAGTATTTTTGGGTCTTTGGGTTTTTCAGCAAATTCTGTAAGGAGGTAATTGGAATTACGCTTCAACACACCAAACCGCCCGACTTCATCTTTGCCGACCGGTTGCACAGCCACGGTAATATCGGCATTGTGTTCAATGTGGAAGTCGGCCATGGCCGCATAATCCATGCGATACAGGTGATCACCGGCCAGAATAAGTACATACTTCGCACGGGTGGACCGGATCTCACTGAGCTGTTTGCGGACGGCATCGGCTGTTCCCTGATACCAGTCGGTATTTTGCATGGTTTGTTCAGCCGCCCAGATCTGCACCCATCCGGTATGGAAATTATCAAACTGATAATTGCGGGAAATATGGCGATGCAGGGAAACCGAATTGAATTGAGTAAGAATGGCGATCCGGTATATTCCGGAATTGATACAATTGCTGATGGGAATATCGATCAACCGATATTTCCCTGCCATAGGCACGGCCGGTTTGGATCGCATTTTTGTCAGAGGGTAAAGACGGCTGCCGCGACCCCCGCCAAGAATGACCGCAAGTATGTCATTTTGAGGTGGCATTTAACCTTCTCCGTGTTCAGGATTAAAACTTTCTTAGTACAAGAATACTTAACGGTACCGCCTATGTCAACATGACGAAAAGTATAAAAAACGGGTTAATCTTTCCTAGAAAAACCGATTTTTTACTGGTTTTTTTATAGCAATTTTATCCAGATTGGAGAATAATATTTATGACCATTTTTATTGGTTGTATTGTGCCAGTTTGCTGACTGGATAGATTTGTTTTCGAAAAAATGGTCAGATGGATTTCGTCTAATATGGCTCTTCGCGCAAAGCTTATCACGATTTTCTTGACTCTATTGCTTCCGACAATTGGATTAATGGTGGTTTTCTATACGCGCATTTCGATCGCCTATGAAAATCAAACAGAAAGATACCAGATAGCCACATTAAAAATGACCGCCAGCGACCTGAAAGACATATTTAGCGAAGCGCGTGGGATATTGTTTACCACCAACCGCTACGGCCGCGAATTGATGACGGAAAATACCTGCCCGAAGATACTTGCCCCGGTTGCCGGTGCAGAATCATTATTCCATACACTGGTACTGGTTGATCTGCAAGGTAATGTCATATGTTCGACAGGCAGAATAGATGTATCTGATGTATCGAGTACTACTGAATTTCCAGATCTGATAAAACGTGTTATTACAGGTAACACATTCGTTGTGAGCACCCTGCTGGCAGAAAATCAAGATGAAGACAACGAATTGATCATGGGGCATCCAGTTGGCGATGAAGAAGGACGGATCATCGCAGTACTTATCGGTTTTCTAAACGACAAGGGTGTAAAAGGAGTTTGGAAGAATATCGAAATTACATCAGATATCCAGATCAGTATTTTCAACCGCAATGGTTATGTAATGAATTACCCTGTTTTTGGAAACGAAAGCAACAGGCATACCCTCTCCCGAGTTCTCGCGGAAGCATATGAGAATTCGAATGAAATTCCAATGGAAGAGAAGATAATCAAAATTTCCGGATTGGATCAACTAAGGTGGACCTTCCGGTTTGCCCGGCTTGACCCGGCATCAGATTATTATGTCAGTGTGGGATTTCCGGAAAGCAAACAGTCTCTGGATGTGCGCCAGTTTATGATCGGAAACATGCTCATTGTTTTCCTTCTTACGTTGGCGTTGTTATTTATTTCATACGGCGGTCTCGAATTGTCATTGGTTCGGCCGGTGAAGGCCATTTCCCGTGCTGCTGAAAAGATTGCAGGTGGAGATTTATCCGCCCGCACCGGGTTGAAATACACACGTGATGAATTGGGCAGGTTAAGTCAAATATTTGACCGGATGGCAGAATCACTGGAACAAAACCGGTTGAACCTGGAAGAAGAGACCACTGCCCGCCTTTCCAGCCAGGAACGATTTTTTCGGCTTTTTGAAGATGCCATTCTGGGTATTTTTCAACTTGATGAACAGAGTAGATTGGTTGAGGCCAATACGGCACTGGCTCGAATGTTTGGATACAACTCCCCTGAAGAAATGATCGCCGGGATTAACCAACCGGCTGGGAATCTTTTTGTTGATAAAAAGGACAATGACCGGATTGATGAGTTGATCTCCTCCAGGCAGCCTGTTCAAATGGACACACGGTTGGTGAAGAAAGACGGCACGGAGTTCTACGGGAATTTGCATATGTGGGGGGTATGGGATTCTTCCGGTTCTCTGGAGGCGATGGAAGGGTTTATTGAAGATGTTACCGTCAGCAAACGTGTTCAGGCGCAACTGGTCAAACTGAGCCAGGCGGTTGAACAAAATCCGATCGGGATCGTCATAACAGATGGCAAAGGGAGCATTGAATATGCCAATCCGGGCATTTATAATGTGTTCGGATTTCAACCAGATGAGTTGATTGGCAAGGCAACCACATTCCTTGTTAATGATGAGAATAACAAACAACTGGTCGATGACATCCGCCAGAAAATAATTGCCGGATCATCATACCGCGGTGAAGTCCGTAATTTTAAGAAAAATGGAGAACCATTCTGGGAAAGATTTGTTATATCGCCCATTACCATACCGGATAGCCCGACAAACCAGACCCTATGCCTGCTGGAGGATATATCCGAGCAGCACTGGAATAAGGAACGCATCACTCAACAGGTGGAAGAGCTCTCCGCATTACGGACGATAGACCTGGCCATCAGTTCCAATCTTGATTTGCAGGCCACCCTCAATATCATCGCGAACCTGGCGGTCAAACATCTAAAAGCAGATTCCGTTTGCATTCAACTGTATGACAGCCAACATCACATGTTGGTAAATGCCGCCCATCTCGGCCTTGACTATGAACCATCACAACAGATTCCATTCCCGGCAGCCGCGGATCTGACCGAATGGGAGCTGGTTGAAGAATTCTCTGTCCATATACCCGAAAAGCTGAACGATCAACGGTTATCACACAGGATCCCGTTCCCGGATGGGAATGATTATGAAGCCTGTTTCGGATTGCCACTGGTGGCAAAAGCCGAAGTAAAAGGATTGTTCCGGGTATTTTTCAAACAACCTTTTACGCCGGAACAGCATTGGTTGGATTTCTTCTACAATCTGGCAACCCAGACAGCAGTTGCTATTGATAATTTCGAATTGTTCAGCAATTTGAAACAATCCAATGTGGATCTGCTGGAAGCCTACGAGGCTACCATTGAAGGCTGGTCTAAAGCATTGAATTACCGCGATCAGGAAACCGAGCAGCATAGCATCCGCACTACCAACTGGACTCTGGATCTGGCAAAGAATCTCGGATTCTCCGAGGAGGAACTGGTCCATGTTCGGCGTGGTGCGCTGCTGCATGATATCGGTAAGGTATCTGTGCCGGATCGCATTCTGAACAAACCGGGTCCACTGACAGAAGACGAATGGATCGAGATGCGGAAGCATCCGAAAGCAGCCTATGATGTGCTTTACCCGATAAAATTCCTGAATAAGGCACTGGATATTCCTTATTACCACCATGAGCGGTGGGATGGAACCGGGTATCCAAACGGGTTGAAAGGTAAAGAGATCCCGCTGGCGGCGCGAATCTTTGCCGTGATTGACGTTTATGACGCATTAACGTCAGACCGTCCATACCGTTCTGCCTGGACGGAAGAAAAGGTGATCCAATACCTGCGTGATCAAAGTGGAGCTCATTTTGATCCGGAAATTGTGGATGCCTTTCTTTCCCTTTTGGAGAGACAAAGGAAGACATAAAGAAAAAATGAAAAAACCTCTACCTTCAGACAAAAGTGACATAACACTGGGGGAACAATTTGAGGCTTTCAAAAAACTTGTAGATTCACTTCCAACACCGGTCATCCTCATGGCGGCGGATGGATTCATCCTGCATGTAAACCCCCTGGCAACCTGGTTGTTGACCAATCAAATTGGCAACCTGGTGGGTAAACGGATGCCGTCATGCGAACCGGGTGATACCAGCCTGACATGGCGCATTCCCACACCCAACGGCACGATCAAATTTGATTTTAAAGCAATCCCGGTTGACCTTGACGGCCAAAGGATACTCCTCCTGGTTACCGATATCACCGGTTACCAGAAGAGCCTTCATAATGTAAGTGAGGCTATTTTTACCCGTATGTTCGACCAGTCGAACGATGGGATCGTGATCTGTGATAGCGATTTGCTATTTGTTGAGTGGAATAAAGCAATGGAGCAGTTGACCGGCTATCCGGCCAGGGATGTCATTGGGAAACCCCTGGATTTTTTCTTGAAAGAAATATCGCTAGATTCAGACAATCCCCTGAATAGCCAGGATCTCCTGTTGGGGCATTCACCGGACTCGCTGGAGAACCTGATCATGGCCGGTGGATTGGTGGAACACGAACACAGGATCGTGGACCGGAAAGGTGAAACCCGGTTTGCCCGATACCGTATGTTCCCGGTGTTCGTTGAGAACCAGGTGTTCATAGGCGCGGTGGTTCACGATATTACCGAAGTCAGGAAGGCGGAAGATGATCTACGGGCTTCTGAAATGCGTTTCCGTACCCTGGTGGAAGCCATGGGAGAGGGGCTGCTGATCGTCGATTTCGATTTGAATATCACTTTCGCAAATCGGACGGCTGATTCAATGTTTGGCGCGGGAGCGGATTACCTTCAGGGCAGAAACATCCAGGAATTTGTTGAACCGGAGATGATGCCAGGGTTGTTTGAACAGATAAAAAGGGTGGCAAGGGGACTTTCAGCACGCTATGAGCTGGATATCAATGATTTCAGGGGAAATCCCCATACGCTTGCCGTTACCTCTTCCCCCTGGCGTGGACCCAATGATGAAATCAAGGGATCCATCATCGTGTTTCGAGATATTACTGAGTTGAAGATTGCAGTAGATCGATTACGCTTTTCCAGCACGCATGATGAAGTCACCTGGTTGTATAACCGGAATTATTATGAAGAAGAGAAAGCACGGCTTAAAATGAGCAGACGATACCCCGTGAGTGTTGTCATGGTGGACATGGATAACCTGAAGAAAGTGAATGACACACTGGGGCATCAGGCGGGCGATGAGCTTTTAAAAAAGTTTGGTTCCATTGCCCGTGGCGTGTTTCGACGGGAAGATATGATCGCCCGTGTGGGTGGTGATGAGTTTGTTGTTTTTCTCCCCGAGACTGGCCGTGAAGCAGCCCGGGATGCGGTTGAAAGGCTGCGGTCTGCAGTGACAGACAACAATAGACTGAATCCGGATACCCCGTTGCATTTTTCCATTGGCCACGCCACCGCCCCTTCACCGGACGAGTTGGATGAAGCCATACACCGGGCTGACTACCGCATGTTCCGTGAAAAAAGGCAGAGAAAAGCAGCCGCTTCCGGTTGATGTGAGTCTTCTTCCATTCCGTACATACGAAGCATTCAGCAGTCGGGAAAAAACCTGAAAGAAAAAACCATCAACACACCTGGTCTATAATCATTCTATGCCACAAAAAACCGCTTCCTCACCAAACAACCTGCGTACCGTCCTGGTGCTGATGTGTGTGCTGGTGCTTATGGGCGGTTATTACGTGGTACACAAACCATTCACACCGGAAATCATGATTGCCGTAGGACTGGCTGCCTGGCGTATTCTAATAGCTACTGCGATTCTGGTGATAGCAGGATCCGTTGGTCGTGCCTTTGGATGGCTGATGGCTGAACATGAACTTTCTGCATGTGTTCTGCAGGCTGGAATTGGCTTTGGGATCATTTCGATCTATTTACTGACAACCGGATCCATTCTCGGAATAAACTGGCTGACACTCGGTATCATTCCAGTTCTTTGCCTTCTTTTTTTACGAAGGTCATTGAATGAATGGGTGCGTTCTTTTTGCCGGGCTCTAATTTCCGTCTGGAAAGATACCGGGTTGTTTGAAAAAGGAATCATGGGGCTGATCACATTGATCCTGGTGCTTTCTCTGGCATCCGCACTGGCACCCCCGTTGAAATATGACGCATTGATGTATCACCTGGTCATGCCACTAACTTACATCCAACAGGGACGGATCAGTCATATCCCCTGGCTGGTCATGACCGGCATGCCGCAGATCACTGAAATGCTGTACACCCTGGCGATCTGGTATGGAGGACTTCCAGCCGCGTCAGTAACCGGTTGGATGGTTGGTATGCTGGCAATTCTGGGATTGGTGGGGTTCTTCCAGGAAGGGTCAGTAAGTATTCGCCATACCGGATGGGTGGCTGCGGCTGTCTTGCTGGCCGGGGAGACCTTCGCTTCATCGCTTTCCTGGGCGTATATCGACTGGATGGGATTGTTCTTCGGTGTTTGCTGCATCATTCCTCTGCGCGCCTGGTATGTGAACGGCGCAAACAAGCAATTATTCTTCGCAGGAATGTTTGCCGGCCTGGCTTTTACCACCAAATACACGGGTGGGATACTCTTTTTGTGTAGTTTCATCGCTGTCGCATGGAATTTATTTGGAACTGTAAAAAATAAACCTGGACAGATTTTAAAACCGCTATTGATATTTATCTCCGGAGCGGCGATCTTTCCGCTTATATGGATGATCCGAAATGCCATTACAACCGGCAGTCCACTTTTTCCGTTCTTTTTCCCCGCGGCTGAGATGGACGCGGTCCGGTTGAGTGTCTATCAGGGGGCTGAACCCTATGGTGAGTGGTGGGAAGGACTCCTGCTTCCATTCCGGGCATCTCTCTGGGGGATGGAATCAGCCGAAGGATATAGCGTATCCATTGGTCCATTGTTCTTAATACTGGGAATTGCCGGTTTGTTGCGAATTCGTCCACTGGAAAAACCAGAAAAGAGTGCCTTACAGATGGGTTTGGTATTCTTCCTCGCTGCCTGGTTGATCTGGGCGGCTGGAAACCGGTTGAGTGGATACCTTATTCAGACCCGCATGTATTTTTCCTTATTCCCAGCCTTTGCCGTGCTGGCTGGCCTCGGTTGGCAAGCTGTACGTGAAATCCACTGGCGAGGGGCACGGTTTTCACACCTGTTTGGGCTGGCAATTTTTATTTCGCTTGGCTTATCAACTGTAAACCTCTCATTGCAAACAATCCGGCAGGATTCTCTGAAAATGGCGGTTGGAATGATGGATGAAGAGTCCTACCTGGACGCGAATCTTGGATGGTATGCTCCAGCCATTCGGGCGGTGAACAGGCTTCCTGAGGGGACGCGGGTTCTTTTTCTTTATGAACCCCGCGGACTGGCCTGTGTGCCCGGTTGTGACCCGGATGAGATACTGGACCAATGGAAGGTCAGTCGAATGCACAATGTTGGTGATGGATCTGTATTATCCTTCTGGAAACAGCAAGGGTACAATTATTTATTGGTCAACACGGCGGGGATGGAATTCCTCTCTGATGGAAACGACCCGCATCATCCGGCAGAAGAGATCGCAGCATTGAAAGACTTGCTGGCTGGCATTCCATTGCTGGAAACCTTTGGCACAAGTTATCAAATTTATCAGGTACCATAATCATGATGGAATTCGAGAAATGGGTATGCTATAGTTATCAAAAGGAGGGGCTATGAAAGAACGCATCTTGATCATTGAGGATGATGAGGCTATTGTCAAGGTGCTCCGCCGTGGTCTTGCCTATGAGGGATACCAGGTGGATGCCGCTCTTGATGGCGAATCCGGTCTGGTCATGGCAAGGGATAACCACCCTGACCTGGTGGTGTTGGACCTGATGCTTCCCGGTATGGATGGCCTTGAAGTTTGCCAGAGACTGCGGGCTGGCAGTGGAAATCAATTAATTTTGATGTTGACAGCCAAGGACACCGTCTCAGACCGCATCCACGGTCTTGACTCCGGGGCTGATGATTACATGGTCAAGCCTTTTGAACTGGATGAATTACTGGCCCATGTGCGTGCCCTTTTACGCCGCACCCAGACGGAACGGGTGCAGGTATTGTCATTCCAGGATCTGGCGCTGGATACATCCACCCGCCAGGCCAGCCGCAAGGAAAGGCAGATCTCTCTGACCGCCAAGGAATACGATCTTCTGGAACTTTTCCTGCGGCATCCACGGCAGGTGTTGACCCGCGAGATGATCTTTGACCGGGTGTGGGGATATGATTTTGGTGGTGAATCAAATGTACTGGATGTATATATCCGGTATTTACGCCAAAAATTGGAAGAGGAGGGTGAATCACGGCTGATCCACACTGTTCGTGGTGTGGGATACGTGCTGCGTGAAACTCCCTGATGTCGCTTCGCCTGCGCCTCTCCCTGCTGTACACGCTGGTGCTGGGGGGCGTGTTATTGCTCTTTGGATCACTGGCTTACAGTCTGGTCTCTGTAACTCTGCTTGACCAGACTGATACGTTGCTGGCAAAAAATGCCGGTGACCTGATCCAACAGCTTAAGATCAACGCGGGTGGCCGGTTTGACTCGCGGGTGATCAGCATTTATAAACCCGATGAAAATATCGTCTACCAGGTCTGGGGTAATGACCGTGAATTGCAGCTTGCCCGGCCGGTAAATACGGTTGACCCTCTGGACAGGTCCCAGTTCCATAACGATCGCCCGGTTTTCAATACAACCGGTGAAACAGGAAAGCATATGCGGGTATTGACCATCCCGTTGGTCAACGCGCGCGGTCCTGCCGGTCTGCTGCAAATGGGGCGAAATTTAAACCTGCTCGATACCACCCTTCAAACCCTGGCCGGGGTTCTGGTGTTGTTGACCTTTCTTTCGATGGTATTGACCGGTATTATGACCTGGTTTGTGAACGGACAGGCTCTGGCACCGCTGGCTACCGTGACCAAAGTGGCAACCCAGATCACCCGGGCGGATGACCTCTCACGGCGCATTCAATTATCCGGTGTGCGGGATGATGAAGTAGGCGAATTGATCGAGGCTTTCAACCAGGTACTCAGCCGGCTGGAAAAACTCTTCACCTCCCAGCGGCGTTTCCTGGCGGATGTGAGCCATGAGCTTCGCACCCCGCTCACTGTGATCAAAGGCAATGTCGGCCTGATGCGAAAAATGAGAACCCTGGATGAAGAATCGCTATCAGGGATCGAATCGGAAGTTGACAGGTTGACCCGTCTGGTGGGTGATCTCCTTTTTCTGGCGCAGGCAGAATCCGGACGAATACCGTTGGACCAATCGCCGGTTGAGCTGGATACCATTATGCTGGAAGTCTACCAGCAGGCCAAAACACTGGCGGGTGAGCGCATGAATATCACCATTAGTGAGATCGACCAGGTCCAGGTAGTCGGAGACCGGGATCGTTTAAAGCAGGTATTGTTGAATATCGCCGGAAACGCTGTTCAATATACCCCCCAGGGTGGCCAGGTGACTTTTTCATTGCGTAAAGTTTCCGGGCGGGCGCAGGTTGCCATCAACGATACAGGTCCGGGGATACCGGCTGTAGACCTGCCGCATATTTTTGAACGCTTTTACCGCAGCGAGAAAAGCCGAAAGCGCAATTTCCAGGGAGGGTTTGGCCTGGGTTTATCCATTGCTTTTTGGATCATTCGGGCACATGGGGGCACGATTGATGTCACCTCCATTGAGGGGAAAGGCTCCACATTTACCATCTGGCTTCCCCTCCCGGGAATGACCAAGCCAGCTTAATATAGATTTGCCTACAGAAATATATAATTCCAACCAACCTTGCATTTCTGTAATCTGATTTCCTGTATCCAAATAGAGAAAACCGGGTTTTATTCTGTACAAAGGTTTTCCGGTTTAGAGACAGGAGTCAGACATGAATATTGTTTATCTGGTTGTAACCCTGGCAACCACCCTATTTGCCACCATCAGTTTCGCTGACCTGTTGGACAAACAGGATTAATTTTCATTCAACAACCTGAAAATATGGTTGATGTGATCCACTTCGTGCCATGCCGCGCGCCGCAAAACCTTGCGCGGACTCCAGAAAGACCCGTCTTTTCCATTTACCAGATGCTTGCCAACAAGACCCTGCATAGTGGTGTTGAATAGATCGCGGGTGGCGGTCAATTTCCGGTATGTATCGATCGGCAGGGTTGTAGAGTAACCTGAGCCGATATTCAGCCGGTCCATCAGATAAATTTCGGAATCGGCAATATGATTCAATATTCCGCGGACGGTCCATTTTTCACCGGGATACTCCCTGTCCATTTTCTTGTCCGGAACATTGCGGGTAAGGTCAATCAAATCTTGGCGGGACCATTTTAGCCATTCCAATCCCTGGTCGATCTCGGCCATGGAAAGCGGTTTCCAATCAGTCTGCCAGAAGGCGGTCACTGTTTTCCCCGTTGCGGATGGCAGTCCCGGATCGACGAACGGATGGCAATCGAATGTCTCGGCAACATGGATATCGATATCGTCAAAATCGACCCAGCTTAGTTCCGCTTTCGCCTGCACGCGTTCTTTGTATCCTACGAACGCAGCCGGAAAATTCACCAGGGCGGTGGCGTCATCAGGACCATACGCGAAACAACCTGGAAAATCGAGTGCCCAGGCAATCGATTTGTCCTCATAATTGTTCTCTACACCGATTTCTATTCTCATCAGATCGGATTTCCTTCCCACCCGCAATGGGTGTTGTTAATAGTGATCCACTGGTTATCGAACCGGCCGCCATGTGGACGCAACCGTAGTGTATCACCGGTGAACTGGATACGGATATCCAATCCCTTCAATCCATAATTGGATGTGAACCGAAGGTCATTTCCGGTGATATTGGCAGCATTCATTAATGCACAACGGACAAATGGCTCGCTGGTGGCGGCTAGAGCCCCATCGTTATTGAGGGATTGTGACAGGCGGGCAGCCGATTCTTGTCCGATGTCCGCTGCGAGCCCAACAGCTCCCGTTCTTTCAAGGGAAATGGTGATGGCATCTTCATCCCAGCGGTATGTTCCGTTTCCCAGCATCGGGTCGAAGAAATAACCGTCACCGGTTGGCTCGATCAATTCCTCCATGCGCGGAGAATGGATCCAACCCTCCGCATTGTTGATGAAGAAATGGCCTGATTGTTCAAAAAGGTCCAGCAGGCGCACGGGAACGGGCGTTGCTGGTCTGGTCTGCGTCCAGATATTTTGCTGGACGATCTGGACTTTATTACCACCGACCCGGTCAACCACCATGATATGGTCACCCGGTTTTCGGTATGTGTAGATGATCAGATCCCCCATCCGCGGTGGCGTTGTACCGCCGTTCGGTGTGTAGATGAGATCGGTAAAAGGCAGGACTTTCACAGCTTCACTGTCTGCGACACTCAACGCACCCTGTTTGATCAGGTCCTGTTTCTCGTGAGCCTGGTTGATCACATCGATCATGTCATTGGGAATGGAAACCGAATCCGGCCAACGCCCGTTATTGGAAACATATCCCAGCTTTTCGGCATACAACCTGATGGTCAATTCAATGCACTGGTAACAATACGCGTAACTGCAGAAAGGGGTGATCTCAACGTAGCCCTCTTTGTTTTTGGGTCCGATATCCGGGTATATGACATCTACCCCATGGCCAGCCAGCCAGTCGGCGCCATGCAGCATATATTGTTCGCTCACCGGACGCGCGGAAACAGGAAAGGGCGGTATGGTAAGAGAAATAAGGAGGATGAAAAAAACGGAAAGGATGGACTTTCTTTTCATGGCCGGTTGGTGCCGTTGATTATACTGGCAGTCATTGGTGCAAGTTAAATGCCTCGTCTACATCCAATAGCCAGGATGCATGAGGTTCATCCAGTAACAATCAACTATTCATATGTTATCGGTCATTTGCTTTCACCATCGATACCCAATTTTTCTGTCCCACTGGAAGGTACACACCCTGATTGCGCTGAGACGGGATATATAACCGGTCAGTCCATCTGCAGATCGATATCGCTCCAAAACTGAATATGCCACTGGAGGAACTTGGAATACAATTAGGCATATGAAGATCAACCTTGCTCTCGCACAAACATCTGCCGTGCTGGGCGGCGTTTCACAAAACCTTGAAAACCACCTGGCACAGGCGCAAAAAGCCCGTCACGATGGGGCTGACCTGATCATCTTCCCCGAACTATCCCTGACCGGATATGTCCTTCAAGATCTGGTACCCACTGTAGCGCACCGTCCAACGGCAAACGATCCTGTTTTCAAGCCTCTTCTGGAAGCCAGCAAGGATATTGATCTACTGGTGGGATTTGTGGAAGAGGATGTCCGCAGCCGCTTCTTTATTTCTGCCGCCTACCTGTCCGGTGGAGAGACAGTGCATGTGCACCGTAAAGTGTATCTGCCCACATACGGGCTTTTTGATGAAGGCCGCTTCTTTGCCTGGGGTGACAGCGTCAGCGCGTTTGATACCCGTTTCGGACGTGCCGGGGTTCTCATCTGTGAGGACTTCTGGCATTCGTCCCCGCCATATCTTCTCTGGCTGGACGGCGCGGACCTGTTCTTCTTTACATCTTCATCACCCGGCAGAGGATTGACATCCGAACCTGTACTGGGATCATCCATGTGGGTCGACCGCGTACTACAGGCGTATTCAGCTCTTTTCACATCGTTTGTGGCGCATACCAACCGTGTGGGATTTGAAGATGGATTAAATTTCTGGGGTGGGGCATCTGTATTTGACCCGAATGGAATTGAAATCGGTCATGGTCCTTATCATGAAGAATCTTTGACCCTGGTGGAATTGGATTTGAACCAACTTCACCGAACCCGTGCGCGCCTGCCGCT
>CAYRHB010000106.1:0-13069 GCA_964424035.1 uncultured Leptolinea sp. | reverse complement strand
GATCTTGATCGGTTTATGGTCTTTTATCACCCAGAAAAATCCTTCTTCCGGGTCCCAGAAATGCTTGATCATCCGCTCTACCATAGCCGAGGCTTTTCTCTGCCACATTGCAGCTTCCGTATGCATATTCAAGATTGTGGCAATCTTCGCCAGCGACATACATTGAATGCATAAATATGTGTTCAGGTCGGGTGATTCAACCGGCATCCCCTCGTCCCATAACGGGCTGTTATCCAGACCGGATGAATAGGGGTGGTTGTACTGGGCCAGTCCGTCTCCATCATCATCATTCATGGTCAACCACCAGGCATTTAACCGCACCAGTGGCACATATATTTCTTTCAGGAAATCGTCATTGGGATCAAACTCATGCAATTTTAGCGCCGCCCATGCCAGTATGGGTGGTTTGGTAACCTCCCCGGTAATGGGGTGATCAATGGTCATCACCACACCATCATCATAGACCACATCCGGCACCATCCCATTCGGTAGCTGATAGGCCAACATCGAACGGATCTGGTTGCGGGCTAATTCCGCATCCACATAGCGGTATGCCAGGGCATGCATGGCGTTGTCCCAGAGCCACAACCCCACATATCCCAGTTTGGATGGCGTCATGGCTTCATAAATCACCTTCCCCTGCGGGCTGATCAGGTTGTTCGCCATGATCCACCATGCGAAGGCATATGTCCGCGCGTATTTTTCCCTGACCGGGGGTACGCGGTCAAACCAGGCACGCCACCTTTTTTCAGATGCTTCCCGCAACTGGGAAAACGGAAGAATTGGAGGAACGTCCGGCTCAGACGGGAATATACCCATTATCGTAGTGGAATCCTCCTCCGTCTCCACGAGAAACTCTACTTCATAACCACCTTCCACCGGAGAGATCTGATTATGCACCACATTTCCGGTTGTGTTGTACACCAGATTGCGGACAGTCAGGAATTTTCCACCCTTCTGGGTGCTTCTCCAATACTGGGGAAATACCCGGAATCTCATACCGCAAATAGAACTTTCGGGAAATGACAGCGCAATGATATGCTGGTCTTGAAAGACAAGTTCGATATCACCCACATGAGTATGGAACAACAATCGGTTGGGCGTACTCGTAATGGTGAAATCAATGATCTTCTTTTGCTCATCGATAAAATAAAGATCCTGGATGAACGGCAGCCGGTTAAGATAGGCTTCAATATTGGATTCAAGATTTGTCAGACGTTCAGCCAGTCTGATGTACAGTGCATTTTGGTTTACATACCGGAAGACCAGTATCCTTGAGCCCCGTTCGCTGAATGGAATGTGCCGGATATCGATATGGTTTGTGAGCAAACTAAAATAATCGGTCTTTTTCATTATTATTAATTCGTCTCCATTAGTCTCTCTACGCCTGTAACTTTTTTATGAATCCAATCCGGCTGAAATTAGTCTACCCTATACAAAAATGAGAGTCAAACTTGTTCACCAGATTGAATCTGGTAAAAATAGAAAAACAAAAGTGAACCCCGGGAAATAAGTCAATGCAACTCCGTTCCGGTTTTCGTGTTTCAAGATTTATACAATAGTCACAGATATTGGAAAACCGCAATCCGGGTATTAGTGTATATACTTAACACACCAAAGACTTGAAGGATGGTTTCTAATGATCTATCTCGAAACGAAATCTCTGGATCCCACATGGAACCTGGCATTCGAAGAGGCAGTACAGGAATGGGATCAACCGGAAGACGTGATGATGTTGTGGCAGAACAAGAATGCCATCATCGTCGGAAGGTACCAGAATGCCGAAAAGGAGATCAACTTCGACGCAGCCAATAAGATCGGAGCCAGGGTTGTAAGGCGGTCATCAGGCGGTGGAACTGTTTACCACGATATGGGCAACTTGAATTACACATTCATCCGGCCCATCGATTATCAGCAAAGGCTCGACCTCACTGTGTTATCAAAACCCATGGAGCAGGCATTGAACCTCATGGGAATTCCCGCTTTAGTGCAGGGTCGGAACGATATTACATTGGAAGGAAAGAAAATTTCCGGAACAGCTCAGCGAATTCACAATAAGAAATTGCTGCACCACGGTACCCTGCTTTTCGATTCCGATCTGGATAATTTGCAGAGCGTATTGAATGTTAATCCATCGAAGATCATCTCAAAAGGCATTGCATCCGTCCGCAGCCGGGTGACGAATATTAAAGAACATGTATCCATGGATGATTTCCCGGATATGCGTTCATTCTGGAATGGATTGATCGACGGCTTCGCGAAAGAAGGTCCATTGACCCGTGTTGAAGCTCCGGAGCATCTACTTGAGCGTGCCAGGCATTTACAGGAAACCAAATATCAAACCTGGGATTGGAATTTTGGGCATGCCCCGGCTTTCCAGTACCGCAACACAAAACGCTTCACCGGCGGTAATCTGGAAATTGACATCAATGTAGTAAATGGTCTAATCAGCGAGTGCCGGTTCTGCGGCGATTTTATGGGTCTGGTGGAATTAGATGATCTGGAACAATCGTTGACCGGTGTCCGGTTTAATGAAGCGGACATCCTAGCAAGGTTGCATGACCTTGATCTTTCCATCTATCTCGGCAGTATCACAGCCGAAGAAGTTGTCAATTGTCTGTTTGAGAACAATTGACCAGATCGGGTACATACTTGTTGCATCCAGAAGATCCCTTTACGGGATCTTTTTTATCAGATTACCGGATGGATGTACCCTGGAACGGCTTTGGTAATAAAATAGGATTATTACTGCGCATCATTTTTACCAGTTCATAATTTACTTTACCCTGTATAAAGGAGTTTTCTATGGTGACAAAATATCGTTTTTCGTTCGGTCCCTGGAACATCCATTCCGGTTCGGACCCATTTGGCCCGGCCATGCGTGAAGAATTCAGTTTCGCAGAAAAACTGGAATTCTATAAGAAAATGGGGTTTGACGGTGTTCAATTCCATGACGATGATGTTGTCGCCAGTGCGGATGATCCCTGGACAAAGCAGGAAGGTGAAGCCCGGCGCATCCGTCAATTGCTGGATGAACACGGCCTTGTAGCTGAATTCGTTGCGCCGCGTTTATGGGAAAACGAGATGGGGATTGACGGTTCCATCACATCCAATTCTGAGGAAGCCCGAAAATACACACTGGAACGGTCAAAACGTGCGGTGGATATTGCACAGATCATCGGCACAAATAACATCGTCCTGTGGCCGGCGCGTGAAGGCACCTATATGCGTGAAGCCAAGGACCCGGTGGCATCCATTGCCCGCCTTGTCGAGTGGATGAACGCCCTGTTGGAATACAACAAGAATATCCGCATTCTGGGCGAGATGAAACCCAACGAACCCATGGACCAGGCCTATGTTCCAACAGTCGGCCATTTCCTGGGACTTGCCAGCCAGACCGTTGACCCTTCGCGGGTTGGCGCCCTGATCGAATCCGCTCATTCCATCCTTGCCGGGCTCGATCCTTCGGACGATATGGCATATGCCCTGTATCAGAAAAAATTATGGTCTGTGCACCTCAATGACCAAAACGGGTTGAAATTTGATGAGGATAAATCTTTCGGCGTGGTGGACCTTCGTCGGGCGTTCAATCAGGTATGGGTATTGGAACGCAATGGATTCGGCCAGAATGGTGAATTTGTAGGTCTGGATGTGAAAGCCCTGCGTACCCAGGTAAAAGAGAAATCTACCAAACATTTGAGCAACAGCCGTGAGATATTCCTGCGTCTGCTGGACCTGGCACGCTCGTTGGATGTCAAGAAAGTGGAAGAATTGCGTTCCACACGGGATTACGAGGAACTGGACCTGCTGATCGTCAATCACCTGATGGGCAAATGATATGACCCGAGCTATTGCAGCCGGGCATATGTGTCTGGATATAATCCCCGATCTTTCAGCCTTCGCGCCGGAACAGTTCGATGCCAGTTTCCGCCCCGGCAGATTGGTGCAAACCGGTCCCGCGACTCTGACGGTCGGAGGGTCGGTCGCGAATACCGGCATCGCGCTGCACCGTCTGGGTATTTGCACCCGCCTCATTGCCCGAACCGGTGAAGATACACTGGGCACAACCCTGCGACAGTGTGTTGAACAATTCGGAACCGGTCTTTCAGCAGGGTTAACAACCAGAGCTGAATCCACTACATCATATTCGCTTGTCATCAGTCCACCGGGTGAAGACCGGCGTTTTCTGCACAACCCGGGAGCTAATGATGATTTTGCCGCCGAAGATGTGAGCGATGAAGCCCTGTCGGAAGCCGGCCTGTTCCATTTCGGGTATCCGCCGCTAATGGCGAATATGTATGCCCGAAATGGTGATGAGCTTCGAAAGCTGTTTGAGCGGGCAAAATCACATGGATTGACCACATCGTTGGATATGGCCTACCCCGACCCGGAATCACCGTCAGGACGTGCCGACTGGCTGTCCATTCTTCAGAATGTGCTCCCATACGTCGATATCTTTGTGCCCAGTTTTGACGAGATTTCCTACATGCTCTGGAAGAAGACCGATATTTCCCTTTCCGCTCCGCTGCTGGCAAAAGCCAGTAACATTCTTCTTGGAATGGGCGCGAAAATCGTTGTTCTTAAACTGGGCAGCCGGGGACTCTTTCTGCGAACTGCATCCCGTTCCGGGTTCACCAAACCAGGTCACGCCTTCACAGCTAGTTTGGATGATTGGAGTGATTTCAACGCCTGGCTTCCATGCTACTGTGTTAACGTTACCGGCACGACCGGTGCGGGTGATGTAACGGTTGCCGGTTTTCTGGCCGCCCTCATGAAAGGTATGTCACCATTGGAGGCCATGAAAACCGCTCTGGCTGCGGGCGCATGTTGCGTGGAAGAAGCTGACGCATTAAGTGGCATCCGCGGCTGGGATGAAACTCTCGCGCGTACGCAATCGGGTTGGAAAACACATCCGGAACCGGAACAATTCATCAAATTCCCCCGATAGAGAAAACAGAAAAGGAACATTATTCAGAATGTAATCAGTGCCGTCCAAATTGGGCGGCACTCTGTTTTAAAAAATTTTCTTTCACAATTCTTTTTTTCAATTCCTGTGTTGAAAGAAAGACTATACAAGACCTGTATATCAATTTCGGATATTTTGTATAATATTTGTAAATAGGAGGTTGCCATGGCTCGAGTTGAGATCAGTACGCCCGCCCCGGATTTCTCCATGCCGGATTTCCAGGGCAATGAGATACGATTATCCGGCCTTCGCGGTAGAGCGAATGTATTGCTTGTATTCAACCGGACATTCACCTGACCATTTTGCCAGAGGCATATGGCGCAGTTGCGTCAAGATTATGGAGAATTTGAAAAACGATCAACCCGGATCATTGTCGTAGGACCGGAAGATGCAAAATCCTTTGAAAAGTACTTTAAGAAACATGATCTTCCATTTATCGGAATTCCGGACCCGAAAGCCAGTGTGCTTAAACTGTACGGACAGGAAGTAAATCTTTTCAAACTGGGCCGCATGCCGGCACAGGTGCTGATTGACAGGGAAGGCATTGCACGATTTGTCCACTATGGGCATTCCATGTCAGACATTCCGGAAAATCAGGAGATACTTGAGTTGATCGATGGTTTGAATCAATCATCATGAGGTAATGATGGAGCTTATGATTATACTGAAAATGATAGCTGCACTGGCGACTATAGCCACAGGTCTTCTCGCCCTGGTAAAGCCATCGGCCGTTTATGGCTTCATCGGGTTATTTGCAAATGGGCCACGCGGTATTTCCGAAATCCGGGCGGTTTTTGGCGGTATGTTCATCGGGCTTGGTATGTCTCCACTCCTTCTGGGTAATACCGCATATGTGATGCTTGGGTATGCCTATCTGGCTATTGCCATTGCCCGCCTTTTCTCTATTATGTATGACAGATCATTCGCTCAATCCAACTGGCTAAGCCTGGCCATTGAATTTGTATTCGGAACGATCCTGATCCTGTAAGGAGGGAAAATGACTGTACGCATTGTTACCGACAGCACCTGCGATCTACCGGCAAATATCATCGAGAAATACCAAATCCATGTTGTTCCCTTATATATCAATACTGGCAGACAGGGATTTCTGGACGGAATAGACATAACCCGGGAAGAATTTTATTCCCAATTGCCATATTTCCCAGATCATCCCACAACAGCCGTACCTTCCATTGAACGGTTCAGGGCAGCCTATAACACTCTGGCTGATGAAGGAGCCACAGATGTCCTATCCATACATATTTCCAAATCACTAAGCGGGGTAATGGATATGGCGCGGGTGGCGGCTCAAACCACGACATCGGTAAAAGTAACGGTGATCGATTCACAGCAATTAAGTCTTGGAACCGGGTTTTTGGTCCAAACGGCTGCCGAAATGGCCGCCAGTGGAAGGACCGTATCTGAAATCCAGGTAGCCCTCCAATCACAGATCCAGCGCAGTCACGTTTTCGCCGCTCTGGACACGTTGGAATTTCTCAAACGAAGTGGTCGTATGAACAAATACGTCGCAAGTTTCGCTTCGCTACTTCAGATCAAACCGATCCTTACCATGTACAATGGCAAACCGGGCACCGAACGGGTTCGCACCCGTGATAAGGCTTTAAGACGATTGATTGAAATGCTGGAAACACTGGGGCAGCTTGAAAAGGTTGCCATAGTTCATACCCATGCATCACTGGAACGAATTGGCGAATTGCGGAAGATGGCCGGTTCGCTGCTTCCAAGAGGTGAAATCCTTATGGAAGATATTACTCCTGTGATTGGAGCGCATATTGGCCCCGGTGCGATTGGTTTCGCCGTGGTCAAGGCTCTGGATTGATTTAATTAAAGGAGATACACATGCCAATAATCGATCTCATTCTGCAAACCGGACTTCTGGTTCTTGGGCTGATGACTCTGTTGTGGCTGGCAAGCCTGTTTTTGAAAAATTCCAGCATTGTGGATATTTTCTGGGGATCCGGGTTTGTCATCATCGCATGGGTAATTTTCGCTCTCACCCCCGGGGTGGAATCCACACGAAAGATCCTGTTGGCTTCACTTGTTTCGGTCTGGGGGCTTCGGCTGACCATCCATATATTCATTCGTAATCACAACAAACCTGAAGATTTCCGGTACCAGGTATGGCGGAAAGAAAATAGGGGGAATTGGTGGTGGCGCAGCTATTTTAAAGTTTTTCTTCTCCAAGGCGTATTGATGTGGATCATTTCAATGCCGCTCACCGCTGCGCTGGTTTCATCCACCCGGCTTTTCTGGCTGGATTATCTCGCCGTCGTTATATGGGGGATCGGATTCTTTTTCGAAGCAGTGGGAGATGCACAACTTGCCCGCTTTAAAGCGCAGCCCGAAAACAAAGGCAAATTATTAACAAGTGGCGTTTGGCGTTATACACGCCACCCCAATTATTTCGGTGATTCCACCCAGTGGTGGGGATTTTATCTACTGGCTGCCGCTGCCGGTGCCTGGTGGGCTATATTCAGTCCGATTATTATGACCATTCTTCTGATGCGCGTTTCGGGCGTCACACTGCTTGAAAAGACATTGAAGAAAGAGAAACCCGGTTATCAGGAGTATGTTGAGACAACCAGCGAATTTTTCCCGTGGTTTCCGAAGAAAAAATAACTTTTCACCAACATCGGGATTATTTTAAAAATTATAAATTTTCTCAATTGGATTTTATTCATCAGAGAATATTTCAAATATACTGCCAATTAAAGGTCATGGGAATATTTGGTAATCTCAGTGTGATAAAACTCTGGAAGTTACCTGACATTTGTTTGTATCGGATACTGTAAAATTGATGTAGTCCGTAAAATCCAAGATTCCGTGTATCCATGACATCTGAATTAATTCTCATTGTTGAGCCTGAATCCAAATGGGTTCATCTTCTGCGCCAGATTCTGGCAGGCGCGGATTTTGCCGTTCAAGTATCCAATCGAGGTGAGAAGGCGGTGAAAATCGCTGCAGTGGAACAACCGGCACTAGTATTGACCGAGGCTCTTCTAGCCGGTGAGATGGATGGTATCGAGTTGATCCGGCATATCCGGGAATTCTCCGATAAACCGGCCATCATGCTTTCATCTGATGCATCTCCCGAACTCGAGCTGCGGGCATTTGACGCCGGGTTTGATGATTTTGTCAGAAAACCATTTGATTCGCGTATCCTTTTGGCCAGGATTAAGACCGTCCTTTCCCGGTCCCGTGGAAGAATCCAATCACCCATAGAGATAGATTGCGGCGAAATCAAGATCAATCTGGCTGCACGTCAGGTCTCAACCAATGGACAGCCGGTTTACCTCACCGAGACGGAATACAACCTGCTGCTCGAACTGGCCCGTCACCAGAATCAGGTGATGCTGCACGAACAATTGTTGATGGCTGTATGGGGGCCCAAATTCAGTACCGAAGTGGATTATCTGCGTTCATTTATCCATATTCTGCGTCGAAAACTGGAAACCAACCCCTCTCAACCTTCCCTTATCCTCAGCCGGCCTGGTATCGGGTATATTCTGGTGTCGGCTGATAATGAGGCAAAAGAGGTAATCCCAAATGGAAAAAGTAAAACCCTATAATATTTTTGAAACGGCTCAGAAGCAGTTTGATCGTATCGCCGATATGCTTGATCTTGACCGGGCGGCCCGTGAATTTTTACGAACACCCATGAGGGAATACCAGTTCAGCCTGCCTGTCACGCTTGATAATGGTGACGTCCTTATACTCCGTGGTTACCACGTGCAATTCAATGACAGCCGCGGCCCTACCAAAGGAGGTGTCCGGTTCCATCCCCAGGAGACCATGGATACGATCCGCGCGCTGGGGATGTGGCTGACCTGGAAATGCGCTGTAACCAACCTGCCTTTGGGTGGGGGCAGCAGTGGAGTAGCCTGTGATCCACACAGCCTTAGCCCCCTGGAAGTTGAACGCATCTGCCGTGGTTTTGTCCGCCGCCTGGCACATTGCACAGGTCCGGATTCTGACGTACTGGGCCCTGATATCATGACCGGCCCACAACAAATGTTGTGGATGCTGGATGAATTTGAAACCATCAAGGGGAAGAAGCAACCCGGCTTCATCACAGGAAAACCGGTGCACCACGCCGGTTCCAAAGGACGAAAGGAAGCTCCCGGGTTTGGGGTCATGATCACCGTACGCGAAGCTCTGAAAGACCTGGGGATACCATTGGAAAATACCAGGGCGAGCATACAAGGTTTTGGAACTGTCGGCAAACATGTCGCGCAATTTTACAGCCAGATGGGCGGCAAGATCGTCAGCGTTTCCTGCTGGAACCAGGAAGATCACTCCGCATATACGTTCCGCAAGAATGATGGCATCCAATTTGACCAACTGGTATCCATTACCAACCCGTTCGGAGAGATCGATAAGGTCAAAGCTGAAGAGATGGGATACGAACAGCTTCCGGGCGAAGCCTGGCTCTCGCAGGAAGTTGATATCCTTATACCGGCGGCGGTCGAAAATCAGATCAGGTTGGACAATGTCGACCGCATCAGCCCCCAGGTCAAGATCATCGCGGAAGCAGCCAACGGTCCCACCGATCCGGATGTTGATTCCATCATTAATGAGCGCAACGTACTGCTCATCCCTGATATTCTGGCAAATTCCGGCGGCGTAATCTGCAGCTACTTCGAGCAGGTTCAGAGCAATATGAATTATTTCTGGAGTAAAGATGAGGTCTTAAGCAAGATCGACTCCATAATGACATCAGCGTATATTGACTCCAGCAACTTTGCCAGAAAAAACAACCTGAATTTGCGGGATGCCGTATATATGCTGGCTGTTGATCGGGTGGCGCGTGCCTGCCACGAACGCGGCTGGATATAACCGCCCCATCCTGCCATGATCAATATCACTGACCGCCTTCATCTCATCACCATGCGGCGCGGTTCCGACCGTGCACAATCCCTTCTGGAAGGGCGCGAGGAACTGGGCGGGAAAGCCCAGGGATTGCTTTACATGCACCAGACACTGGTCGATATGGATGCGGATGAGTTTCCGGAAATCCGGATTGATATCCCGGAGATGGTTGTGCTTGGAACCAGTGTATTTGATGCTTTCATGCAACGAAACAACCTGTTGGAAATCGCGCTTTCCGGTTTACCGGATGATCGTATTGCCAATGCATTTCAACGCGCCGATATGCCATTCGAAGTGCTGGGGGAAATTAAAAATCTGATTGATTCCCAAACATCTCCCCTCGCCATTCGTTCTTCAGGGTTGCTGGAAGATATGACGCATCGTCCTTTTGCCGGTGTGTATTTAACAAAAATGATCCCGAACAATCAACCGGACCCGGATATCCGGTTTCAAAAATTGATTGAGGCAATAAAATTTGTCTGGGCATCAACCTATTTCAAGATTGCCCGTGATTATTGCAAGGCAACATCCCTTGATATAGTTGATGAAAGGATGGCCGTAATTATTCAGGAAGTGGTGGGAAAACGGTACGGTGACCGGTTCTATCCTGAACTTTCGGGAGTAGCCCGCTCCTTTAATTATTATCCGTGCCAACCTGCCCGACCATCCGATGGCGTCGTCAATCTGGCGCTTGGATTGGGAAAAACGATCGTGGACGGCGGCAAATCATGGATCTATTCTCCGGCATTCCCGCTCATGCCACCACCTTTTGAATCCACCAGAGAACTGCTGGAAGAAACCCAGACCGAGTTCTGGTCTGTCAACCTGGGAGAACCACCTGAATATAACCCGATCCGGGAAACCGAATTCCTGCGGAAAGACAACCTGGTGGTTGCCGAGAAAGACGGAACCTTGTCCCATCTAGTTTCCACACTGGATATGCAATCCGGACGCTTGTCTCTGGGAATGGGCAATCAAGGTCCACGTGCTCTGACCTTTGGCCCCCTGTTGAGTTTACCGGATATTCCGTTTAATGCATTGATCACCAGTCTGCTCACCCGATGTGAATCCAAATGCGAATCCCCGGCTGAAATTGAATTCGCCATGACATTCGATCCACCACGTTTTGGCTTTCTCCAGGTCCGGCCAATGGTATTGCCCAAAGGTGACTTGAAGATTTCAAACGAAGACCTGGTCAATCCGAAAACCATCATTGCATCCGAAACAGTACTGGGAAATGGCGAATGTAATTCCATTAAAGATGTGGTTTACGTCATACCGGATCAATTTAACCTTAAGGATACAAAGAGCATTGCTCGCGAACTGGAAGAACATAACCACGAATTGTTGACATCCGGCCGGCCATACCTGCTGATTGTCTTCGGCCGTCTCGGCACGCTTGATCCCTGGCTGGGGATCCCGGTCACATGGGGACAAATCTGCGGCGCCCGGGTGATTGTCGAAGCGACGCAGGAAAATGTAAAAGTTGAATTGAGTCAGGGTTCCCATTATTTCCATAACATCATCAACCTGGGGGTAATGCACTTTTCCATGCCGTTCAGCAGCCCATACCGCATAAATTGGGAATGGATTGAAAACCAGGAAATAGCAGATGAGAAGCGGTTTACACGTCGCATACGGTTGGAAAAGGGACTGGGAGTAAAAGTCGATGGGCGTCACGGGCGTGGGATCATATTTCGGTCTCTATAATTTTCGGGACATTGTCCCGATTTTCATAAAATCTTTAGATTTTCCTTATCAATTTTTATAAAGTTTTAATACCGGGCATGATATAAAGCGGAAACTTTTATTTGAACGGGGACTCGCAATATGTCATATATTCAGGAAGTTATTGCCAGAGTACGCGAAAAAGACGCGGACCAACCGGAATTCCTACAGGCGGTTCAGGAAGTGTTAACCTCTCTCGAACCTACCGTGAATAAACACCCGGATTTTGTTAAAGCCCGTATCTATGACCGCATCGTGATCCCGGACCGGGCTGTTCTGTTCCGGGTTCCGTGGGTAAATGACCGTGGAGAAGTACAGATCAACCGGGGATTTCGCATTCAATTCAATAATGCCATTGGTCCATACAAAGGCGGGCTGAGATTCCACCCGTCTGTTAATCTGGGAATCATCAAGTTTTTAGGTTTCGAACAGATATTTAAGAACTCCCTGACCACCCTGCCCATGGGCGGCGCCAAGGGCGGTTCAGATTTTGACCCCAAAGGAAAATCTGATAACGAAGTGATGCACTTCTGCCAGGCTTTCATGCGTGAGCTTTACCGCCATATTGGACCCGATACTGATGTTCCTGCCGGCGATATCGGGGTTGGAGCCCGTGAGATCGGTTACCTTTACGGATACTATCTCAAGATAGTCAATGCCAATGTCAGCGTGTTAACAGGCAAAGGGCTGGAATATGGCGGCAGTCTTATCCGCCCTGAAGCGACCGGGTATGGCGCAGTGTATTTTGCAGCCGAAATGCTGTCTACCCGAAATCAGGATGTTTCCGGCAAGACAGCTGCGATCAGCGGTTCCGGCAATGTTGCCCAGTACACAATTGAGAAGTTGATCCAGCTTGGCGCAAAACCGCTTACGATCTCCGATTCAAACGGAACTGTGGTGGACGAGTCTGGCATTGACCAGGAAAAATTGCAGTTCATACTCGATTTGAAAAACTTCCGGCGTGGACGCATTAGCGAATACGCAGAAAAATACCATGTTCCCTACTATGCGGACAAGAGTGTTTGGGATGTTGCCCGTGAGCAAAACTTGAAGGTTGACCTGGCTTTCCCGTCAGCGCATGAAAATGAGATCAACAAACTAAACGCCGAATCCCTTGTGAAAAATGGCTGCAATTGTGTCTCTGAAGGGGCGAATATGCCCTCTGATCTGGACGCCATCCAGGTGTACCTGAATAACAATGTACTGTACGGTCCCGCGAAAGCGGCCAATGCCGGTGGTGTAGCGGTATCAGGTCTGGAAATGTCACAAAATGCCATGCGCTTGAATTGGACTCGGGAAGAAGTGGATAACCGCCTCCAATTGATCATGAAGAGCATTCATCAATCCGCCCTCGAAGCCTCGGAAGCATACGGCTGCAAGGGGAACTACCTCGTCGGCGCTAACATCGCCGGTTTCACCAAGGTGGCTAAAGCCATGCTGGCTTACGGTATTGTGTAGTCAATAGACGAATTTACATGACGGGCC
>CAYRHB010000105.1:0-13203 GCA_964424035.1 uncultured Leptolinea sp. | reverse complement strand
AGATGCCAATGGGAGTGGTATCCGGAGGGGAAGAATGTGCCGGAACAAAATGGACGGAATGATACAATTGACGGATTGTGCAGGTCAAATATGCTTTGCCGGTATCATTATTTAGTCAAAGGAAGAAACAGGGTTGTTCTATGAATAAAGGTGTGGTTTACGCGTTTAGTGCTTATTTACTCTGGGGATTTTTTCCGATCTATTTCAAAAATATCGCCGTTGTGCCCCCCTTGCAGATCCTGGCGCACCGGTTTATCTGGTCATTCATTTTCCTGATCATTCTGATTGTTGCCTTTAAACAATTCGCGCGGCTGAAAGGATCCATTACCCGGAGAATTCTGGTCAGCTATTTCTTTGCCGGTTCGATCCTGGCCGTCAACTGGGGAACATACGTGTACGCCGTGAATTCTGGTCATGTGTTGGAATCCAGCCTGGGCTATTTCATCAATCCCATGGTCAGCGTGCTGCTGGGCGTGATCTTCCTGAAAGAGCGGCTGCGACTGTGGCAGTGGATCCCGGTCGGGCTGGCGGCTGCCGGGGTGATCTACCTGACGATTATCTTCGGTTCCATCCCCTGGATCGCGCTGGTACTGGCCTTTTCGTTCGGCCTGTACGGCCTCATCAAGAAATTATCCCCCTTGGATTCCCTCCCGGGACTTGCCCTGGAGACCGGAATGATATTGATCCCGGCTATTGTTTTCCTCGGTGTACAAGAAGCCAACGGGGTGGGTTCATTCGGGCACACCGGCCTGTGGATTGGTGTGCTGCTGTCATTGAGCGGCGTGGTTACAGCTATACCGCTCCTGCTGTTTTCAGCCGGAACGAAGCGTATCAACCTGACCACTGTGGGAATTCTACAGTACATCACCCCCACGATCCAGTTTCTGCTCGGCACCTTCCTTTATAAAGAGCCGTTTGATACGAAACGTCTGGTGGGGTTTATCCTCATCTGGGTCGCGTTGATCATCTTCACCGCTGAGACGCTTCATTTTCAACAGAACAGAAGGCGGATACCTGCAGCGGCAACGCTGGAAGTTGTCGTCCCGGAATAATCCGCTTTTAACCTGAAAGAGGCGAGATTGAACGGGCAGATACTGGTTGTCGGAAGCCTCAACATGGACCTGGTGGTCACGGCAGACCATTTACCGGTAAAGGGTGAAACGGTCATTGAAGGATTGTTCGACACCTATCCCGGCGGGAAGGGAGCCAACCAGGCAGTGGCTGCCGCGCGGATGGGCGGTCGGGTGAAAATGTTGGGACGGGTGGGCAGAGACACCTATGGCCGCCAGTTGATCGACGGACTGGAAAAGGATCATATCGATATCCGCCCTATCCGCATGGATGAAGAGCATGCCACCGGAGTGGCGGTGATCACGGTGGATAAAAATGGGCAGAACACGATCGTGGTGGCTTCCGGGGCAAACATGGCGCTGACGGTGGAGGATATAACCAACGTACCGGATCTGTTTACCGGAGTGAGTGTTGTGGTTGCCCAGCTTGAGATACCCGTCCCGGTCGTCGTTGAAACGTTTCGCATAGCAAAAAAATTGGGCTCCATCACATTGCTCAACCCGGCGCCGGCCAGAAGATTGCCGGCAGAGCTGTTTCCACTGGTAGATTACATCCTCCCCAACCGGCTGGAACTGGCCATGTTGACCGGCGTAACGATGATCCATGAAGGAATATCACGCCTGCATGAATGGGGGACTGGCACGATTATTGTTACACAGGGAGAAGAAGGCGCGTTGCTGGCAACCCGTGAAAAAACGACACAGGTCCCGGCATTCACTGTGGAAGCCGTTGATACCGTAGCAGCCGGGGATGCGTTTGCCGGTGCGTTGGCCGTCGGTCTGTCTGAGGGGATGTCTGTGGAAAATGCGGCAAATCTGGCAAGCGCGGCCGCAGCCATTTCTGTAACCCGCAGGGGAGCACAGCCATCTTTACCCTGCAGGGTTGAAGTAGACGCATTCCTGCTCTAAAATAGTATAAGGAATAAGTATTTGTTAACTCCAGATAATGTCCCCATGATCAGGGTGGGGAGTGAATTTTCTGGAAAGCAGGTAATTCGAATTTAGTAAGAATTTATGGAATGCGGGTTTGACCATTGGTAGGATGAAGTGGAGTTAATAGGCTAAGAATTTTCTGGATTGGATATCGTCTGTCGTGCCCCGGATTTCAAAAATCCTTGTCATGAAAGCCAAGAAAAATATTTACAGTAAATAGGTAATTCCTGACTGATGCAAAATCTGCCCGAATTAGAGGAATCGAAAAAGTCGCTTCGTTTCGCGATATTTCAGACTCTGGGTATTGCTTTTTTGATCATAGTTGGCATTCTTGTTTTTTCCAATATTTCAATAAAGAACACAATAACAACAGAGAAGAAGGATATTGAGAACAATCTTGTTCAAATTGTTTCTCTTGTCCGGAAAACCATTGAACCGGAAATTGCCAGTTACCGTAACGGCAGTCTCACCCGGGATGAAGCCATTGACATCATCGTGATCAAACTCCGGAATATGACATATGAGGATAAATACGGCCTGAATTATGTCTTTCTGATAACGTATGATGGATATATAAAGGTTCAACCTTATCAACCCTGGCTTGAGAATACCAACCAGTTGAATATGCGGGATACAAACGGCAAATATTTGATCAGAGCGATAATAAACGATGCCCGGGCCAGCGAAACCGGGGCGTTCGTTTCCTATTACTATAAGCCTCCCAACCTGGAAGAGGAAGAAGAAAAAATCTCCTATGTTGTTGATATTCCCGATCTGGATGTGGTTATCGGCACGGGAATGTATATGCGTTTGTATTATGAAGACCAGACGTTAAATATTCAGAGGGTGATGTTGACTACGCTACTGGTTGCCTGTCTGGTCCTCCTGATTACACTCAGCGCTCTACAACGGATCAGCAGCACCAGCAAAAAGCTGGAAAAAGAGATCATTGCCCGGGGTGAAGCTCAAATCAACCTCGAAGTCTCAGAATCAAACCTGCGGACTGTTTTTGATTCAATCTCAGACGCTTTCTTTGTCCATAAAGAAGATGGTGAGGTCATTGAAGTGAATGACCGTGTGCTCTCCATGTTCGGATGCGCACGAGAAGAAATTGTCGGAAAAAAGATCTTTCAACTGGCTACGCCGGAAAATGTAAAAAGAGACCGTTTGGCTGAAATTTTTAGCCACACAATGCGGGGTGAGACTTTTGTTCAAGAACTCAATGCGATACGTATGGACACAAAAAAAGCGTTCAATATTGAAGCGGCCATGCAGGCAGGAACCTGGTACGGAGAGAAAGTAATCCTGGCTGTCGTGCGGGATATCCAAAAACGCAAATTTATTGAACGTGAACTCCTGCACAGTCAGATGCTGAATGAGCATGCTGAAGAGATGGGTCAGCTTGGACATTACTCGATTGATATGAAAACACAGAATGTAAGCTGGTCCAAGGGCCTCTACAAAATTTTCCAGCGGGATATGGCACTTCCAGCTCCGGACCATCCGGAATACTACTCCATGATCGTTTCCGGTAATGTGGATAGAATTAAGCAACTCCGGGCGGAATCCTATGAAAAGATCCAATCTTACGATATTGAATACAAAGTAAGAAGGGGCGATGGAGAAATCCGGGATCTATACGTAAAAGTCGGTTGGCTGCCTGAGGGAGATGATCCGCGCCGTTACCTGATTGGTTCCGTTCAGGATGTAACAGACCGAAATCTGGCCGTGGAAGAAATTCGACAAAGGGAAGAGAAATTCCGTACAACCATACAACAGATGACGGACGGACTGGTTATTCTTGATGAAGATGGCAGGATCATAGAATGGAATTCCTCCTGCGTTGATATAACCGGCATACAGAGCGAACAGGCACTGGGATCGCTTATCTGGGATCTGTTTTCATCGTTGAGCTTAAACAGTTCCGATGAATCATTCTTCCAAAACCTTAAGAACGAGCTGGATACTGCAGGAGAGACAGGCCAATCGCAGTATTTCGATGTTCCACGGGAGATGTATATCCGGACCATCTCAGGACAATCGCGCATATTGTTGCAAACGATCTTTCCGATTCAAACCTCCACAACTTTCCGACTCGGGATAATCCTGCATGATATTACAGAACAAAAAGCAGCCCTTAACAAGATCAACCATGAATTGAAGAAACTGGCCAGCCTGCGGAGTATTGATGCCGCCATCCTGGAACGGGTGTCACCTTCAAAAACACTTGAATTGATCTGTTCCATTGCCGTCGACCTGCTGGATGTGGATGGCGCAATCATTCTCTCCCGCATGGCTCAAGAGGAGTTGAAACGCGCATATATTTCCCGGATCGATACACCGGAAGAACCATTGATCGCTCAATTATTCGATTTGCAGATCGCCGCCATAGAAAAACTCAACACACGGATTTTGACCGGTGATGATCTTGAAATGATCAATACTATACAACAGTTGGATCCATCAACCGGACATGCCTTACGGCAGGCGATTCTGCCTTTATTAATAAACAAGCAGGTCTGTGGATATATTCAGGTGTTTTCTCGAAAACCCTTCCCCGATGACCAGGAATGGGCGGATTATTTCCTCACACTGGCCGGACAAACATCTCTGGCTGTAGAGAATGTGATCCTGATTACAAACGAAGAATTTGCGTATAAAGAACTTAACCATGCCTATGAAGCCACCATTGCCGGCTGGTCCAAAGCCCTCGAGTTGCGGGATGAGGAAACGCAGGGTCACAGTGATAGGGTAATGAATCTCGCCTGCAAACTGGCCCGCATGGCACATTACCCTGAAGATAGCCTGACTGCTTTCAGACGGGGAGTCCTGTTGCACGATATTGGCAAAATGGGTATCCCTGATCGGATCCTCTTTAAACCCGGTGCATTGGATAGTGATGAATGGTCCATTATGAAACAGCATCCCTGTTTTGCCTTTGACCTGCTTTCATCCATCCCTTATCTGACTGATTCGCTTGATATTCCCTACCTGCATCACGAACGTTGGGATGGAAGCGGTTACCCCAAGGGGCTTAAGGGGAAGGATATTCCACTGGGCGCCCGTATTTTTGCCATCGTTGATGTGTGGGATGCATTGATCTCAGACAGACCATATCGCAAAGGTTGGCCGGTGGAAAATACACGTCAATACCTGCTGGATAATAAAAATGTCCTGTTTGATCCGGAACTGGTCGATCTATTCCTCGATTTGATTGACCACCCGGAGAAAATTTAATCCTGTTAACAAAAAAACTATAAGTTCTCAGGTCTATACGCTTTTTTACCTGAATGAATGGCCATGGTTCCAGCCATCCATTTTTCAAACCTGACTTCGACTATTCCATTAAGATTCATTTTTTGAGATAGTTCTTGTATGGAAAGATGTCTTGCCGTTGACTCGGAAAGGTATGTGTAAGCATGGGGATCCCCGGAGATCATCTTGCCGATAAACGGAAGTACCCATTTCAGATACAACCGAATAAATGGATATAACAAATTTTTCACAGGAGGTGTTGTGTCCAGGCAGATCACCTTCCCGCCATTCAGGACCACACGCGCCTGTTCGTTCATAGCCTGATCGATATCTGTCACATTGCGGAACAAAAAACCGGATACGATGCCATTAAAAACTCCGTTTGAAAAAGGGAGATGCTGCGCATCAGCCTGAACCCAGATAACCCTGCCTGATTCTGGATTTTTCCTTCCCATCTCCATCATTTCTCGGGTCATATCCACAGCAATCACAGAAGAAGAGGAGTTTGCTAATGTGATCAATCGTGAAAGATCCCCTGTTCCAGCTCCAACATCGAGGTAGATTTTCCTATCCTCAGGATCGAGGAGTTGTATGACTCGTCTTCTCCACTTGTGGTCCTGTCCCAGGGTCATGATACGATTCATCTTTTCATAGAATGGTGCGATACGGTCAAACATCTGGCGAACATATGCGGATTTTTGGGTCGGTTCGGGTAGTGTAAAGGGCATAGAGCCAATTGTAACGTCATGTCCGGCTTATTCCAGATCCTGGTCAATCGATCATTGGAACAGGCCTTTTGCAAAGGTTGACAAAACAACCTTTTCGGATAAAATACTTGTCAGCCAGATGTGCCGAAGTGGCGGAACTGGCAGACGCGCTACGTTCAGGGCGTAGTGGGCGTACGCTCGTGAGGGTTCAAATCCCTCCTTCGGCACCAGAAAGACCCCGCAATTCGCGGGGTCTTTTCGTTGTCATAAAACACTGGTAAGATAATTGCACGTCCAGTACAAACATTCTGGCAGGTAGTGAATTTTGAAAAATCTACTGGCAAATTTCTGGCAAAACAAACGCCAACTGGTATTAACCGTTGTCGTATTATTCTTGTTACTGTTGTTTCTTGACTTAAATAACCGTATCGGTGAGTTGTATACATTAACCCACCAGCGGGATCAAATGCGTACTCAGGTGAACATTCTGCAATCCACCGAAAAAGCATTGCGAAAAGATATTGCTTATGCAACATCAGAGGCGGCAGTCGAGGAATGGGCCCGGCAGGATAACGACCTTTCACAGAGTGGTGACAGGGTGGTTATTCCATTACCTCAGCCGGGGTATACACTCATGCCAACTGTAGAGCCAACACCCACAATGGTAGTGCTTGAAAACTGGCAGGTTTGGTCACTGCTATTCCTGGGCGATAATTCATCAAACCCTTAGGCGTTCAGCAGATCCAGCATTTGTCTCTCAGACAGATCGGTTAATGACTGCAGGCGGATTGTCGCCTCAGAGAATTCGGAAATGGGATGGGTGGTGGCAACTGTAATGCACCGCATGCCGCCGGCAAATGCACCTTGCATTCCCGCAATCGAATCTTCGAACACAATACATCTGGATGGCGGTGTTTCCAGCGCGGCAGCCGCCCGCAGGAAAACCTTAGGATTGGGTTTGCCAACAATGCGATTACCGGTGACAACAGCATCAAAATAGTTGCCCAGTTGGAATTCGTCAAGAGTGAGTGTGATGTTTTCCATGGGGGCTGATGAAGCAATAGCCTGTGGGATACCATTTTTCTTGAACCATGAAAGCCAATCGAGAGCTCCCGGTAATAATTTTAAATTTCCGGGAATGTTCCGGCAATACCATTCCTCTTTTCGGTCATTTACAATCTGGCACATTTCAGGATCAGGTTTTTTACCGATGGCCATTTCAAGGACGGATTCATTGTTCCGGCCGAATGTTTTGACAAACGTGCTATACGGATAATCGATGCCGTAATCTTTCATAACAAACTTGAATGATTCATAATGGAGGTTACCAGAATCTACAATAACTCCATCAAGATCCCAGAGAATAGCGCAATTCGTACCCATAGATTAGAACTCCTATAAAAATTAGAATCGGCGCAATGCCAGAACAGTTATATCATCAACACTGGGAAAGCCAGACTTGAATTGGATCAGATCATTCTCCAACGCTGATGTCAGGTTTTTTGCCTGCTTGAAATGGGTTCCACCAATCAATTTCTTTAACCGTTCCAATGAATAATACCGGCCATCGGGGGCAGAAGTATCAGTTACACCATCCGTGTATAGAATAATGAAAGAATTCAGATCCACATCGAATATGTGGTCGGTATAGTCCTGTCCATCCAAAACGCCAAGGGCAACCTGTCCTTTCGGCAGCTCTTCGATCAGATGGTCAGGTCTGCAAATCAGTGGTGGATTGTGTCCGGCGTTGGCGTAACGAATACTGCCTGATTCCCTTGAACCAATAATGATCGCCGAAGTAACAAACATGCCGGTAGGATTATCCTGCAGGAGAAGGTCATTTACTTTCTTTAATATTTGCCCCGGAGATAAATTCTCCTGCGCGAATGACCGGACCAATGTTCGGGTTACGGTCATATAAAGCGCTGCCGGCATCCCTTTATCGCTTACATCCGCTATGACGGCACAATACACTTCCGGTTGGATCAGGAAAAAATCAAAGAAATCACCACCCACCTGGTTTGCCGGTTGCCATAGATGGGCAACATCCCAGCCCCTAACCGGTGGAAGTTTTCTGGGAAGGAAGGTCTGTTGAATTTCTCGCGCAAAATGAAATTCCTGTTGAAGTTTCTCTTTCTCGAACTTTTCTTCCTGAAGCCCTTCATTCTGTATCACCAACCCGGCCTGACGTGCGATACCTGCAAGAAGCTCCATGCGTTTTTCAAGCAACGTCCCGGTGACCGGTTTCTCGATCAACATCAAAGCCCCGAGGACCTGACCCCGGCCCATCAGGGGAATACCAACAAGCCATCCCCATTCAGGCGGCATTTTCTGTGATGCATCTTTTAGTCGCATTGCGTGCCTGGCGGTTGTCCAATGGGTTGCCGATTGCTGTCTGGCATTCAGTGGCGAAAGATATACCTTCTTCTTCTCAACAACCAGATCAAGCAGGGGGAAATCCCCCGGAAATAGATTCGTTTCAAACGACCTGATTACTTCCGGATTCAAACCCATATTGGATGACATCGGTTGAAAACATTCCCGGTCATTTTGCCAGAGGAAAAATGCTGCTGTATCAATCCCTGCCAAAATGCGAAGATGGCCAAGAATTGAATCAAACGATGATTTCAAGTTGTTCGTGGAAGAGACAGATTGGGCAACTTGAAGCAGAGCTGCCGATATAAAGGCATCCAACTGTTGATTTTCCAGCAATTGCAAATTTTCAATTGCCGTTGCCGTCTGATCACTGATTCCCGTCAAAACCTGCAATATATCAGGGGTTAAGGCAAACTCTCCAGAAATGCCCCCCACCCAGATCATCCCCAGTAATTGTTCGCGAACAACCATCGGAAGCAATACCCCCGGATGGGAATCCGGATGGGGTGACAGGGAAAACTCTCCGTTGGAATAATTGGCGGTAACCGGGGAGAGTATTTTCCGTGCAAAAAGAAATGTGGGATGGTTCTTATTGAAAGTTCTGGCGGGGAGGGAATCGCTCGGAAATCCGGTGGTTGCCTTTCGTTCAAACAAACCAGCCTGTGGATTAAAAAAGTAAAAAGCACAACTGGAACACCCGGTCAGTTCAGGTATCAACCGGACTGTTGTTTCCAGTAATTCAGTTTGTGACTTTGCCTTTTTATTCGACTCCGCCACCTTTAATAGGACTGAAGCCACCCAGACCTGTTCACGGGTTTCTGCAAATAAGCGATTGTTCTGGATCGCTACGGCAGCGTAACCGGCCAGTGTCTGAGTGATTAACAAGGCTTCCGATCCGTATCTGTCATTCTGGTGATGAGCCAAAGTTAATACTCCGACTGTTTTCCCGCCTACTCTCAATGGGGCTGCTATGGAAGAATAATCTCTGGAAAAGCCCAGGGCGTTTCCCAGTGGGCCTATGGGATCCATTGGTGTACGGATCTGTGGTTCGCCTGATTGAAAAGCTTTTATGATCAAACCTCCCTGGTTTCCTGAGAGGTTGATGATCCTGGTGGTTTTCTCTGGTTCAAATCCCAGGGATGAAGACAGTTTTAAAATCTCTATATTTTGGGGTCCGGTCGAAGATAGCCAGATGGAGGCTGCATCACAGGGAAGCAATTCCTGCAATTTCTCAAGGATCCTGTCCATCAATTCTTCCAGCGTGGAGCCGTTCGAAAGGATACCGGCTATATCCCGCACACCCTCGGCAACCAGCCGTCTGAATTGTTCAGACCGGAAAAGTGTGGCATTGCGAATCGATGTGGCCACTCCGGCAGAAAGCGCCTCGAATAGAAAAACATCATTTCTGTCAAAAGCCTTTTCCCTGTCGCTCTGGATATCTAGAATTCCCACTACCTGTCCGGCAGCAATCAAGGGAACAGATAGCTCGGAGCGGGTTACCTGGCAGAGGAATTCAGGCAGACGATATTGTGGTTCGCTGAGTACATCATTGGAAAGAAATGTTTTCGCTTCGCGTGCCACCCAGGGAAGGATGCCTTTTTCGTCATCAATATTAAAGACTGGAAACGCATCGCGATAAGCCTGATTTTTTAACCCGGTACCAGCCCGGTAGAAGATCTTTCCTCGTCCCTCGTGCACTGTGTAAACATTAACCTGCAGGTAATTGAATTTTTGTTGTATTGTTTTTGCGACTTCTTCAAGAAGGATATCGAGATCAAGAATGGAGGAAAGTGCCTGAGAAATATCAAAGATTGTCGAAATCTGTTCTGTCTGGCGGTTAAGATTGGAAAAAAGCCGTGAACCTTCCATGGCAATGGCTATATTATCAGCCAGTATCCTTAGGACAATCCGGTCCATTTCATGGAATGCTTTTTCATCTCTGGAATGTACATCAAGTACACCAAGCAGCCGATTACCTATCATCAAGGGTAAGATAACTTCTGAATGAGTTCCAGATGGGGCTTTTATGGATTGGTAGATCGGGTGCTGGTTAGTGTCTTCTATATATAATTCTGTTTTCTGGTTTGCGACCCATCGAATTGCGTCGTTTTCGTTTCCATTAAATTTGGCATGCGTATTGTCATCCACAGGAGAACAAGAGCGGCATGTTAGTAGATCATCTTCTTCCTGTGTATATATGGCGACCAAATGGTAGTGGAATGTATCCCGTACGGAATCAGTTACCTGACGGCAAAGTTGATCAAGGTCAGCCATATTGGCGGCTTTGTCAGAGACCGTCCGCACAATTGACAGTTGTTCCATGCGCCAATTCTTTAGCACTGTTTGACGATGTATTTGCAGTGATAGGGCACAGAGATGAACAAATGCGGATATTTCCGGATGTACGCTCTGTGGAATATTCACCTCATCTTCTGACTCAAGCAGAAGAATCCCCAAAAGATCAGAATTGATCTGAACCGGCAGGCATATGGAAGAAATGAGTTCTTTTCCCATCAATTCTGAAAAGAATCCATTCTCTCCCATATAGAACGGAATCCGGTTTTCATATACTGTTTTAACAATCGATGGCAAATCGGATTGAGCATCTATCAGATCTGGAGCTTCATCTCCCGGGAGCGGATAAAGAGGGTGGGCGTACCAGAATTTCGCAGTCAAACCAAAAAGCTCTGCCACCATGCCGGTGAGGCTGGCAGATTGCTCGCTCAGTGAACTGGTTGTGATCAGCGTTTCAGCTGATTTGAGAAAACGCTTCCAATCTATCTTATTAGGAAGAGGATTCCCGGATTTGGGATTCACAATGTTTGCCCGGTTCTTTTTTTCAAAGTGAGAGTATTTCCTTCACTTTCAGAAAAGTCAAATTTTACAGAATCCATCCAACGGTTGATGAAAAACAACCCGAGTCCACGATCAGATCGTTCCTCAAGGGGAAGGTCCAACCCCGGTGGTTTTATCAACTCTGGATTAAATGGTTTCCCCGTATCATGTAATTGAACTGTGATCGTATCTGGTTGGATCATGCAGGCGATGCGGATCTCATGGTTACCATCGCCGCCATACGCATGTTCAATGATATTTGCGCACGCTTCATCAACAGCGGTCTCAACCTGATAGATTGAATGTTCGTCCAGACCAGCTGATTCTGCTGCTTGATGAATAAAGGTCCCGATCTCTGCCAGACTTTCATATTTTGAGGGGAAAGTCTGCTGCAATTGGATTGCTTTCAAGGGTATCAGAAACTGCCAACAGCGGCAGTAACATCCTTATAGCTCTTAAATAACGGCATAAACCCGGCGAGATCCAATGCGGAAGCAATATTTGAAGGAATATCTGCCAGCACGACTTCACCCCGGTTATAGCGTTTACAAGCTTTTTGTGCATTGATTAAAACTCTTAAACCGGCGCTGGACATAAACGTGACTTTGGATAGATCCAAAATGATATGAAATTTTCCTGACTGGATCAATGCTTCAATTGAAATGTTCAACTCCGGTGCAGTGGAGCTGTCAATCCGGCCATCTACATGCAAAACATCACAGCGTTTATACTGGCTGCTAGTGATATTCATAATATTCCTCCATAAAACAACCAAGCTTCGACGATTATAACATGTGGGAGATTCTCTCATTTGGATATCGAAAACGGATAGAAATATTGTCATTATCTGTTACCCTAGTGTCACGGGAAATTTCAATGAACCTCACTGATCCAGAATTCGAAAAATACTGGTCCATAATTACAAAGCGATCGGCTGACTGGGATGGAAAACTTTTTTTCGGGGTCACATCCACCGGAATATATTGCAGACCGGCTTGCCCATCCAAGCGACCGGGAAAAGAGAAGGTTGTTTTCTTCTTTACTGCCTATGAAGCCAGAGCCGCAGGGTTTCGTCCCTGCCGCCGTTGTCATCCCGATGAGATAGAGGATAAGAAAGTCGTTGTTAATGGGTATATTGAAATCCTGGAACAGGCAGACGAGTCGATATCGACGGTAGCGGATTGGGCAGAAAGAATTGGGATATCCTCACAAAAATTGCGTGAGATCATAAAGGAAGAAACGGGACTTTCTCCCCGGAATATTATTTTTGATAGAAAAGTCCGAAAATTCCGCGAGAGCATCCAACAGGGTGAAAGCGTCACCTCGGCACAACTTTCTGCGGGATTTGGATCTTCCAGTAGACTGTATGAAAAAGCCCGGGATCACCTGGGTATGACCCCGGCGCAATACAGGAAGGGTGGAGTGGGAGAAAAGATCATATATTCCATCGAGAAGACAGTTTTGGGATTTCTTCTGATAGCCGCGACCGGAAGCGGTGTATGTTCCATTAAATTCGGTGAATCCGAGGATATATTAACCAGTAATTTGGCCGGGGAATTCTCACGGGCAGAGATCAACAGGAATAATGAAGAATTATCTCCATATTTCAGGCAGATAGACGCGTACCTAACGGGTTCTCAAAAGAGTGTTTCATTCCCTTTGGATATTCACGCGACAACATTCCGGATGAAAGTGTGGAATGAATTGAAGAAAATTCCTTATGGACAAACCAGGAGCTATTCACAGGTGGCTCAAAGCATTGGTCAACCCCGGGCAGTCCGCGCGGTGGCTTCAGCCTGTGCGGCAAATCCAGTCGCTATTGTCACTCCCTGTCATCGTGTTGTGCATAACGATGGGAGTATCAGTGGTTATCGGTGGGGAGTTGAGAGAAAGAAAACCCTGATTGAGATGGAAAAGAAAAACTCAGAGAACCACGATTGAAAAAGGCGCCATTTACACAATTTTAGATACCAAAAGAGGCTGACCCAAAAGTTGTAGTGCACCCCAAAAGTCAGCCTCTTTACACA
>CAYRHB010000104.1:4866-13218 GCA_964424035.1 uncultured Leptolinea sp. | reverse complement strand
GGTCACTGGAACATACGCGGATATCTGCCTTCCGCCTGGAATCTGCATTATCGTGACCTGTGTTTTAAAGTACAACTCAGCGGCTCCCGGCATATCGGTGTTTTTCCGGAACAGGCTGTCCACTGGGATTTGATTTCGAGTCTGATACAAAAAAGCCATAAACCGTTAAAAGTACTCAACCTGTTCGGCTATTCGGGTCTGGCAACTCTGGCAGCTGCCCGGGCGGGCGCCTCCGTTACGCACGTTGACGCCTCACGCAAAGCTGTTACCTGGGCACATGAGAATCAGGATCTGTCCGGCCTCTCTGAAAAACCCATTCGCTGGATCGTGGATGACGCGGTGAAATTCATCCACCGTCAGGCCAGACGCGAGGAGAAATATGACGGGCTTATTCTGGATCCGCCCAAATTCGGACGTGGCCCCAAAGGCGAGGTGTGGGAATTTTACAAACTTCTCCCCGATCTTCTTCAAGCCTGTCGAGAATCATTGACACCCGATCCTGCATTTGTTGCCCTGACCGCATACGCAGTCAAAGCTTCATCGATCACGCTGGCACAATCACTTGACCAGATCATGCAAGGATTGAATGGTGTGATTGCATCGGGAGAGCTTGCCTTAAAAGAGGAATCAGCAGGCCGGTTATTGAGCACCGCGGTTTTTGCCCTGTGGAGTAAGCAACCGGTCGAATTTGAATAAGGATAGAAATAGAAAGAGGGAATCTCATGGCATCCAACCCGGCAATAGCAATCATCGGTTCAGGAGTAATGGCAGAAGCCATGATCTCCGGTATCTTGAAACAGAAGGTAACCACAGCTGAAAAGATCCGTGCTGCGGATGTACGTCTGGAACGTGTCAATGAATTGCGGGAACACTACGGCATTATCCCTTTTACCGACAATCTGGAAGCCGTTGATAATGTTGATGTGGTGATCCTTTCAATCAAACCTCAACGCATTGGAAGTGTATTCGCCGGTTTGCAGGGGAAAATTCCTGCGGGCGCTGTTGTCCTTTCCATTGTGGCTGGCGCTTCCATACATGCCATCAGCCAGGGATTGGATCACAAAGCGGTGATCCGTGCAATGCCCAATACACCCGCGCAGATTGGTGAAGGCATTACCGTATGGGTGGCTTCTAATTCTGTGCGCGAAGATCAGGTGGAAACAGCCCGGCAGATCCTCACAGCAATGGGGGAGGAAGTTTTGGCCGATGAGGAAGAATATCTGGATATGGCTACTGCGTTGTCCGGAACCGGACCTGCATATGTATTTCTGTTCATGGAAGCCATGATTGATGCCGGTGTTCATCTGGGTTTTCCCCGCCGGATTGCTGAGCAGCTTGTTGCCCAGACTCTGCGTGGTTCGACAGATTTCTTCCTTGGGACAAAAACCCACCCTGCCCACCTTCGCAACCTGGTTACATCACCCGGCGGAACGACGGCCGAAGCCCTGTATTATTTGGAAAAAGCCGGCTTCCGCACAGCCATCAGCCGGGCTATCTGGGCGGCATATGAGAAATCAAAAGCGCTTGGTAAAGGGAAAAACGGCGAAGCGCCGGAAAAATAATTTTTTTCTGATAAAGAAAGCGGAGTGCTCATAAATGAACACTCCGCTTTTTTATCAGTGTCTTTAGATATTAATAAATGAGCTTCTTGGGATCATTGCCAACCCTTTTACGAAAGATCCAGTACGTCCATCCCTGATATACCAGCACGATGGGAACGAAGATCAACGCGATAATCGACATTACCTGCAGAGTGTACGGGCTGGATGACGCATTATGGATGGTGAGACTCCACTCCGGATTGGTGCTGGATATCAACACACGCGGGAAGAGGGCAACAAATGCGGATGCTGTGACAATGGCAATGGTCAGCGATTGGAAAATGAATCCTTTTCCAAATTGTTTACGGTATATAAAATACCCGGCAGCAGCCTGAATGACCAATGCAAGATACGGTAGAACACCAGGCCGGAGACCGTCTTTCACAGCCATGTCCGTCTCTGTAAGTGAATAGAAAACAGCACCGGCCAGCAGCACCAAAACAGCAATCCAGAGCCGGGAAGCCAGTTTTTGCGCCCGTTCAAGAACAGGATGCTCTGTCTTCAGGGTCAGGAAAATGGTTCCCTGAAGTATAAAACCCGCGGTGGAAAGAACACCCGCGACCAGCGCGTATGGATTGAGCAAATTCCAGAATCCGCCCGTATAATTTTGAGCCGCATCAATCGGTATGCCGCGCAGGAAATTCGCGAAAGCCACACCCCAGAGTAACGCAGGAATAAAACTGCCTACGCAAATTGCCCAATCCCAGAAAGCTCTCCATCGGGGGCTATCATCCTTGCTGCGGAATTCCAACGCCACACCACGCAAGATCAACCCGACCAGCATTAGAAACAACGGCAGGTAGAAACCGGAAAACAAAGTGGCATACCAGTTCGGGAATGCCGCGAATGTCGCGCCGCCGGCTGTGATCAGCCATAATTCTTTCCCGTCCCAGTGAGGGCATATTGTGTTGTTGACCGAACGGAGCTCGGAGTCTGTCTTGGCAACAAACGGCAGCAAAATCCCAACCCCCAGGTCAAATCCCTCCAGGATGAAATAACCTGTGTAAAGAATTCCTATCAGAATAAACCAGACAGTATTCAGGTCCATGATTTTCTCCTATCCCCAAACCGCTTCCGTTGATTCAGTAGCAGTGACAGAATCTTCTCCCGGGTTGGAAGGCCCGGCCTTGGCGAATTTTACAAGCAGGAAGACATCTGCCACCATCAATGCGCCGTAAAGTAAGGTAAAGACAATCAGGCTGGTCAGAACCATGCCAACCGTGATATTGGGTGATACTGCATCCAATGTTTTCAATACACCAACTACCACCCAAGGCTGGCGACCGGTTTCTGTCAGAAGCCAGCCTGTTGTATTTGCCAGATAGGGAAGGGCTATGAACCATGGGAACAACCCCAGGATCTTTTTTTCCGCAAACGGCTTCTTTTTATATGCCACAAGTAGTGCGTATACAGCCAGCAGGACCATCAACGTTCCGGCACCCACCATGATCCGGAATGTCCAATAAGCTGTGAAGACCGATGGTACATAATTGCCGGGACCATAGAGAGCTTCATATTCCTGCTGCAGATCATTAATCCCTCTGATCTCGCCTTCGAAACGGTTATTGGCCAGGAAGCTTAATACACCCGGAATCCTGATGGCAAATATGTCCTTCCGTGCAGTCTCGTCAAAAACACTGAAGAGTGAGAAGGATGCAGGATTTTCTGATTCCCATAATGCTTCCGCGGCTGCAATTTTCATGGGTTGAGTTCTGATCATATACTGGGTTTGGGCGTGCCCAACCAGTGCGGTCAAAACTATGGCAGCAGTTCCAAAGATGGCCGCAATCTTGAATGATTTTTCAAAGAAAACCTCATGGTTGCGCTTAAGCAAATGATAGGCACTGATCCCCAGAACGAAGAACGCGCCGGTTGTGAAACCGCCCAATACCGTATGTGGGAATTGGTGCCAGACATATGGATTGGAAACCAATGCGCCAAAATCGGTCATCACGGCTCGTGTTCCCTGCATTTCGTATCCAACCGGATGCTGCATGAAGGAATTCGCGATCAGTATCCATAACGCGGAAAGGTTGCTCCCAATCGCCACCAGCCAGATGGTTACGGCATGCAGCCGCTTTGAAATCTTGTCCCAACCGAATATCCATAACCCCAGAAAGGTTGACTCAAGGAAGAATGCCAGAAGGGCTTCGATTGCCAGTGGAGCACCGAAAATATCACCCACAAAGCGCGAATATTCCGCCCAGTTCATGCCGAACTGGAATTCCATCACAATTCCAGTCACCACTCCCATGGCAAAATTGATTAAAAATAGCTTCCCCCAGAATTTTGTCATTCTCCTGTAGACTTCATTTCCTTTGACCACATAAAGTGTCTCCATGATGGCCACCAGAACAGAAAGCCCCAGGGTCAAAGGCACAAAAAAGAAGTGGTACACAGTAGTTGCGGCAAACTGGAGCTGTGAAAGACTTAAGACACTCATCGGACACTCCTTTGGAACGGGAATATATTACGGCAAAGTCAGGTCGGAACCGGGCACGAAACTATCAAAATGTATGGAGCCAAGCTCATGGACAATTACTTTCTGCACCTGCCGGAGGCTCTTTTGCACCGGGCAGGGTGTATCAAGCGGGCATTCGGTGTCATCAGACATGCATTCTGATAATTGGATTGGGCCTTCTACTGCTTCAAACACATCCAGCAAAGAAATCTCATCCGCAGGCCGGGCTAATTGCACACCCCCTTCACGGCCGGGAAACGTCTGGATAATTTTATTATGTCCCAATGAAGCGATGATTCTGTGAAGGAATGAGCGGGGAATCAGCATTTCCTTCTGGATTTGAGAGGTGGAAAGACGTGAGTTCTCTCCTGCCCGTGCCAGAGCCAGTACAACCCGAAAACTGTAATCTGTCTCGCGATTAATCCGAATCATTTGTGAGATCTTTCACTTACCAGTATACTCAACCTTTACTTTTTTTGTCAATATTTATTTTCCTCTGCGGTGGTATAATCGCACACGTTTGATGGAAGGTACTATGCTTGAGAAATTACTGGGAATCGAAGAACGCTACAACGAAATAAACCACCTGCTGGAAGAGACCGGGGAAGATTATCAACGGGCAACAGAATTGGCAAAAGAACGGGCAGAAATTGAGCCGATCGTTCTCAAAACCCGCGAATACCGGCTGGCGATAAAACAGCGCGAAGAAGCGGAGATATTGCTTCAAGAAGATGATGATGAAATGCGCGACCTGGCGGAATCGGATCTGGAAAATTTGGTGCCACGGATTGATTCCCTTGAAAATGAATTGAAATCCCTTCTTCTACCCAAAGATCCGCGCGATGAACGTAACGTGATCGTTGAGATTCGGGCGGGAACCGGTGGAGATGAAGCCGCCCTGTTCGCCGCGGAACTTGTGCGCATGTATACCCGGTACGCCGAGCGAAAAAGCTGGTCGGTTGAGATCATGTCCCAAAACGAGACCGGCATAGGCGGCTACAAAGAGATTATTTTCATGGTCAAAGGAAGAGGCGCCTTTTCCCGCTTGAAGTGGGAATCCGGCGTTCATCGCGTTCAACGGGTGCCGACGACTGAATCATCAGGACGTATTCACACATCCACGGTGACCGTCGCAGTTCTGGCTGAAGTGGAAGATGTTGACATCCAAATCCCTGAGACTGATATTAAAATTGACGTGTTCAAATCAGCCGGTGCCGGTGGACAGAATGTACAAAAGAACTCCACAGCCGTGCGGATTACACACTACCCTTCCGGTATTGTGGTTGCCTGCCAGGATGAACGGTCACAGTTGCAGAACAAACTCCGCGCCATGAGCATTCTCCGTGCGCGGTTATATGAAATCGAAGAACAAAAACGGATTTCCAATCTTGAAAAAGACCGTCGTTCACAGGTGGGAACCGGCGAGCGATCTGAGAAAATCCGGACCTACAACTACCCTCAATCCCGCATCACAGATCACCGTATCAACATTTCTTCGTTCAACATTGTCGGTGTGCTGGATGGCGAGCTGGATGTTTTCATAGACGAATTATCGATGCGTGATGAAGCGGAACGACTCGCGGCAGCGGCTTCGACAGAATAATTCCCTTGGCGACTGGTTGAAAAAAGCCAGTACCCAATTGCGGCCAGTTACCGATACTCCGGTTCTAGAATCACAGATGATCGCCTCGCATATACTGGGAAAATCCATATCCTGGATTATTGGCCATCCGGAAATCAATCTGGGAAGCTCCATCATAAAAAGGATGAATGTGACCCTTGGTTCATTGATGGATGGATGCCCATTCGCTTATATTACCGGACAGCGGGAATTCTATAACCGTTCAATAGATGTCCGCCCCGGTTTGCTGGTTCCCCGACCTGAAACAGAGCTCATGGTTGAAAAAGCCATCCGGTGGTTGTTGGATCATCCGGATCGACGTTCCGCGGTGGATGTGGGGTGTGGCACAGGTTGTATTGCGGTCACCCTGGCTGCTGAAATTCCAGACCTTATTATCGATGCCATCGATGTGGATCCATTGGCCGCGCAGGTAACCACCCAGAACGCTATCCGGCATAACGTCCAGGACCGGGTCGCCACGTTTTCCGGGAACTTGTTGAGTGCCATTCAGCGTCAGTACGATCTGATTTGTGCCAACCTGCCTTATATTCCAACTGAAACCGTCACAGGTTTGTCTGTTGCCCGATATGAACCGGTTCTCGCCCTCGATGGTGGATCAGATGGTTTGCGTTTGATCGAAATGTTGCTGCAACAATCTGTCGAAAGATTGCGTCCGGACGGTTTGATCCTGTTGGAAATTGAAGAATCTCAGGGGATTACTGCCCCGGCCCTGGCTCAACAGTATTTCCCATCAGCTACAATTCTTCTCAACCGTGATCTGGCAGGTCTACCCCGGATCGTAAGCATTCAACGAAAAGAAAATGAAGCGGATTAAAATCCAACCCGGCATTCCTGCATTGATTGGCTCGGTCACCATTTGGGCATCCACGTTTGTCATCACCAAATCGTTGATGGATACGATCGGCCCGATCACCGTGATCGGTATCCGTCTGGTGATCTCTCTTCTTGTGCTTATTCCCATTTCCTTTCGGCATGGATTCCAGTGGAGGATGCTCTTTCAAAAACGTTTTCTTCTTTACGGACTTACCGGCGTGGCAATTTTCTTCTCCTTTTCCAATTACGGTCTTAAATTATCCACCTCCGGAAACGCCGCCCTTATCCAGGCAGCCAATCCAGCCGCGATCGCCTTCTTTTCATTCGTATTGCTGAAGGAACAAATTTCCCGGCAACGTGCCGGCGGGATCATGCTTTCGATCATTGGTGTGCTTCTGGTATCCGGCGTTCCAGCGGGTAATGGAAATTCAACAATAATAGGTAATATTCTTCTTCTCGGTAGTGTTATTGCCTGGGCCATTTACACAGTCCAGGGAAGAAATCTTCCGGAAACATTGGCTCCCATTACAACAACCACTGTGAGTTTTTTCGCCGGCCTGTTGTGGCTCATCCCGTTTATTGCATATGAATTGTTTACCACCGGTGTTCCTACAATCGACTCCTTATCCTGGGCAGCCCTGATATACCTGGGTGTCGCAGCGTCAGCTCTGGCGTTCTTTCTTTGGAACTACGGGCTTGAATCTGTGGAGGCATCTCAGGCTGCGCCATTTATTAATTTGATCCCGATCATCGGTTTGTTTTTCTCGTTTCTTGCCGGAGAACAAATTGAATTCATCCAAATACTGGGTGGTTTAATAGCTATTGCCGGTGTATTAATTACCCAGGGGATCCATCCATTTTCAAGAGGATATATTCGTGAAAACCCGAGTTCTTCCCATTGATTCCATCGACTCCATAAAAGAAGCTGTACTGGCCATCCAATCGGGTGGATTGGTTGCTTTTCCAACAGACACAGTCTATGGGCTGGCTGCGGATATGTGTTCCTTTGCAGCCATTGACCGTATCTATCAGGCAAAAGGTCGGGATGTGGCCAAAGCCATTCCTGTCTTGATCGGCAGTTTGAATCAGATCAATAGGATCTCTCCGTCGTTTCCAGAAACAGCCCGTAAACTTGCCGTGAGATTCTGGCCGGGTGCGTTGACAATGATCATATCCCGGCGTGCAGACCTGCCTGATAATCTTTCTTCCAGTCCGACAGTGGCCGTCAGGATGCCCGCTTACCAACCGGTTATCACGTTACTCCAGCAATGTGGCCCATTGGCTGTTACGTCAGCTAACTTGAGCGGGCAGCCGAACCCACTTTCCGCCCAGGATGTGCTTGACCAGTTGGATGGCCGGATCGATTTACTCCTTGATGGCGGACGGGTATCCAGCGGAGTTCCATCCACAATAGTGGATTGCAGTGTGGCTCCACCCGTTATTACCCGGCATGGTGCCATTCCCGATGAGGATATTTTCTCAACTTTATAATCCTGAGGGTGGGTCTTTCAGTGTCATTATCCTTGTTTTCCGATAAAACCATTGGAAATTATTAAAATTCAAGTCAGCGGAATTTGGGAGTAGAATCGAAGCTATGGGATCTCGACCCGAAAAAAGCAAACAACATGACTTCCCGACTCTGATCATCCAGATTGTCATCGGTATTTTGACAATTTTGGCCGCTCTGGTTTCTTACACAGTAGCAAGAGCCATTACAACTTCATGGAGTCTGACACATTTACCGGGCGATCCTTTGTTGAATGCAGATCCCCTTTCGTTCACCTACCCCACGCCGGAACCCATCATAGTTGGAGGGACAACTGTCCCTACCCGCC
>CAYRHB010000104.1:0-4856 GCA_964424035.1 uncultured Leptolinea sp. | reverse complement strand
TTTACATACCCCCAAGTTTTTCACAAAATTTTTACCAACCCCGTTTAAATGGGTTGGTCCTAAACGGGTTACGTTTTTACACACGGCCTCGATTACCGTGATTGGGAAGCCGGCGAAACACCCCGGTCCGACTCTATGATGCTCGTAACTGTCGATCCTTCCACAAAAACTGCGGGAATCCTTTCCATTCCACGCGATATGTGGACAGTGATCCCGGGTTTCGATTATTACAAAATCAATACCGCCTATTTCCTCGGTGAACGATACCAGCTTCCGGGTGGTGGTCCTCAACTGGCTCGTGAAACAGTTGAAAATTTTCTTGGTGTCCCGATCGATTATTACGCCCAGATCGATTTTAATGCCTTTGTTCAATTCATCGATTCTCTTGGTGGGCTAGATATGAAAATCAAGACAGCCATCAAGGTCGATCCGGTGGGGCCGGGAAATACGATCATTCTTGAACCGGGAACACAAACATTAAGTGGGGCTGTGGCTCTTGCCTACGCCCGAAACCGGTATACAGAATTTGATGATTTTGACCGTGCTGCCCGTCAGCAGGAAGTAATTTTGGCTATCCGCAACCAAGTAGTCAATCTGAATATGCTGCCCACGCTGGTTGCCAAAGCGCCTGAATTGTATTCAGAGCTTTCCGGCGGAATCCGCACCAATCTGACCCTTGACCAGATCATCCGGCTTGCTTATCTGGCCGAGCAAATTCCGGTGGAGAGTATCAGCAAAGGCGTCATCGACACCCATATGGTCCAATTTGCCAAATCATCGGAAGGTCTTGATGTTCTGATCCCCGTACCGGAGAGGATTCACGAGCTGCGCGATCGTATATTTGCCGGTACGACCATTCCGGAAGGGAAGCTCCTATATGGCGATGATTGGGCAACCATTTTGAAAGAAGAAGGCGCCCGTGTTGAGATCAGCGATGCCAGCCGTGTGGATGGATTGGGTGATAAGACCGCCGAATTCCTGCGTCAGAAAGGAATCAATGTCACCGGCGTCGCACCGGCAACCGGGTCATCCACAGTTACTTATATTAAAAATTATACAGGGATGGTTTATACGACCCGGTTTCTGGCTGACCTTTTTGAAGTCGATTCATACCGCATCGAGACGAAATACATACCAGATTCCCCCATGGACATCACGATCATGATTGGGAAAGACTGGGCGAAAAAAGGATTGGCCGAATGACCAATCCTTTTTCTTCACGTCTTCAATATACAAATTATTCGTTTGCCACTGGATGGTAATACGTAATATACGATTGCCGCACGAGAGTCTGGATCTCCGGATCCAATGTGATTTCCTTTGAACCCATGGACCGTGCCCAGATCACAAGCCGGGCTGTGTTCTCCGCGGCAAGGGTTGAATCGTAAGCTTCCGCCAGTGTTGGACCAACCGTCAGAAGCCCGTGATGCGCCAACAATACGGCCACACCGGATCCGATGGTCTCCAGAACGATCTGAGCCAATTCTGCCGAACCGGGAGCACGGTATGGCGCCAGTGGGACAGGACCTGTCAAACAGGATGCTGCTTCCGTCAGAACCGGCGGGATCTGCTCATGTGTGATGGCAAAAACAGAGGCATAGGGCGCGTGAGTATGGACAACTGCATTAACATCTGACCGTTCGCGGAAAAAGATGGTGTGCATTTTAATTTCTGTTGTAGGTGTCCACTTGCCCTTGATCACTTTACCGAACATATCTGTTACCACAATATCTTCCGGCTTCATTACCCGGTAGGGAATGGCTGATGGCGTTACGGCTACCAGTCCATTTTCCCGGTCACATGCGCTGATATTTCCCTGTGCCCCATGGGCAAGACTATCAGGACCCAGTTGTTTGGCAAGGTCAAATACTTCTCCACAAAGATCATCAATTGTCATAGTTCCTCTTCTATCTTTTATTGTTTCAGAAAATAAGGTTTAGTCCAATAAAAAACAAAATAATGTTCAGATTGGATCCGCGCCAGTCTATTATAAGCAAGTTACGCAAGGATTTCCCAAATATGAACGGTTTTCTTTTATACCCGGTGGATAAATGATTGCACAGACAGGTCTGATATTGATCCTGTCCTTTTTCGCCCGGACACCAGACGGATCTGTTAACCGGACTTCTTCAAAAATGAAATTTTTCAGCGCAAATCGCTTTGGACTGTAAAAGCAATCCGTAGTGTCGGGCCAACCATCCGGGTGTGCATCCACACTCTCCAGGTGCTGTGGAAAGTAACTGCATCCTTTCCATCCGGGTCAGGAGCAATAAACGGGTTATTGGTGTCTATGAAGGTAAATTCCTGACCCGACTCAATGGATCCGAGAACCGGGATATGCTTCCACGTACCATATCGCATGGTCTCATCTGCATCAATATTGGCAAGCATATCGCCCCTGCTTTCCAGCAATTGATTGGGTATGAATGGTGAAACCGTCACTTTCATATAGAAGGTATCACCGGGTTTGACCGGATTTGGATAATTTGCGTTTACAACATTTAACACGTCATCACGAATCAGTTCCGGGCAAACTACCCGGTTGTCCATATCAACAAAACAGACTTTTAGAATATCGATACCCTTGTTGGTCAATGGAAGCCGGGAATGGGTTAATCCCATGGATTCTGTCCCAATCCAGATGTTTTCATCATTAATACAGTAATCCGACCGGCCGGTACAATCCACTCCGAATGAAAGGCTGTTGGAATTGAGATTGTTATAAGTCTTCCATTCACCATTTACGTAATATGCCACTCCCCTGGATGTTGCTGCCCATACCCGCCCGAACTTATCCAACGAGATATCCATTACTTCATTTCCCGGCAGACCATCTTCGGTAGTAAATGATGTCCAATTCCCGTCTTTATAACGGCTGACACCATTATCAAAGGTGGCGACCCATATGGCGCCATTATTGCTGGAGTTGGTATCTATAGCGATACCCCTTATGGCATCACCAGATAACCCACTTGTCCGGTCAAAATGCTCCCATTGTCCCGATCCAGGATGGTAGACACTCAATCCATTCTCAATATATCCAACCCAGATATTTCCTGACGGATAAACTGCCACAACATGGGTCCGGTTATCCACCAATGTTCCATTTTCAACGGTGAATTCGGGTTTCCATTTCCCGGCTGAATATCGTGCCACACCTTTGTATGTTGCAGCCCAGATGGAATTATCCTTATCGACAAACAGTCCGTATATCCAATTTGACGGGAGACCATCTTCAATTGTGAATAAACGCCATTTTTTTCCATCGAAGGATGCAATTCCGCCTTTTTCCATCCCTACCCAAATGTTATGGTTTTGGTCAATCACAATATCGTTGATATTTTGACCATCAGTAATCCCGGTCTGGTTGCAATTGGATATCGTTTTCTGTTCCTTGTCATAGTAACCAATTCCAGCGGAGGGATTCTCATTAGTGGAAAAATAGCCGATCCAAATACCTTTCGTGTCAACCAGTAGTGAGCGGACTTTGTTATTAAGTAATCCTGGAGTTGATTCCCTGTCAAAAACCACAACACCCTGGCTTCTCAGGAATTGATTTTCCCCCACATTAACAGGAATAGCATCCGCCCCCGGACAAATACTTGCAGGAAACACAGTTTCCGTTGAAGTAAGTGCCAGTGCAGGTTCCGTTTTCGCCGGTGACATGGTGGTTGAAGCTATATCAGAATGAGAAGAATTTATTACCCGACCATAAACGAAGAAGAACCAGATGGCTGGAATTAGTATTAGGAGCCCAAGGCCAAATACCCGCAGCTTTCTACGGGGTATCCTGATCTCATCGGAACCTTCCAATGGTCGCCTTTCCAATGCACCTGCAATGCTGCTTTTCTCAGTCCCTGTTTTATTGCTCCCTGATAGCCCCGGCTCATCCGGTTCCGGAGTCTCTTTTACACACGATTGCTCCTTGACAATTAAGGCTTCAATAAATGCGTTTATAGCTTTCTTTTGTTCATAAGAAAATGTGCGCGGAGATATCTGATCCGGACGGGACGTGGTTGTCATCTTCACAATCGAATACCGGTGCCAGAATCGTCCCTTCAGGATAGATGCGTAGTGTTTCTGTAGGTCAGTACCCTGTTCCAATACATGCAATATATCGGTAAATACAGTCCGTATCGCCTGACCGGTTGAAAAAAGAGAGTTTTCCTGCCTGCATTTTTTTACCAGACAGAGATCCTTGACGGATGATGACTCCAAGAATTCGTCCTGTTGCAACTTACGCAACAGTAGATACACATCCTTGTACGTAATTTCCTGGTGGTGCGATTGCTTTTCTTCGTCCATGAAATTTCCGAAAATTTGCAGATTTTTTGCAATTTTTTGCGTTCGAATATGCTTATACTAGTTCAGTAGAAACCGGGACACATTGCCTGTCCACCCTTCACAACCCAAATATAACATTAATATTACAATTGTCAAAAGCAATCTGACATATTCCATTTTTGGAGATTATTTTTACAATTTTCAGAATTGACCTCAACCAGTATCTTCCAATTTTTCAAACCCGACCTGAACATCTGTGCCGGAAGGGGTCGGCAATAAAAGGAACTGCTTAGTCACTACCCATTAAGCAGTTCCTTTATTTTCATTTTGACTTCCCGTTCCAATATTTTTTTGTCTGCTTTTCGATAACCTAATGCCATGATAATGGGGTAATTTCACCGTTTTTATATGTCTATTATCTCCCTCGCCATCAAAAGTCCCAATAACATATTCTACAAACTAATGCGTCCTCTTGACAACCGCCCACCCCTCAGGTACAATGCTGTCACTCTGGAGTTGGGCCTGTAGCGCAGTTGGGAGCGCGCTTCAATCGCACTGAAGAGGCCGAGGGT
>CAYRHB010000103.1:1477-13249 GCA_964424035.1 uncultured Leptolinea sp. | reverse complement strand
GGATAGCGCCAGCCATTGCAGGTTCGTCAACCCGGCAAGCGGGGTAATGTCCTCGACCGGGTTGTCATCCAGTGACAGTGCGGTGAGCTTGTCCAGCCCCTCCAGCGGCGAGAGGTCGGTAACCGCTTGATAGGACAGGTCGAGGATTTCCAGGTTCGTGAAGAATTCCAGCCCGCTGATATCCCTGATTGACGGCTCTTCGGAAATATATCGCCTCATTTCAAGGCTAAGATCCAATCCTGTCACAGCCCCGGCGTCTGCCACCGTGATATCACCCTCCGGCCTGCCCATGGCTCCGCGTACCATCTTCTCCAGCACCGGGTCAGTGAACGTTACGACAGCGGGCACCGCAGTCGCCGTGATTTGCGGGGTCATCATCGCGGCGGGTGGCGCTGTCACCGTAATGGTTGGAGTCGGTGCCACGGTGGTCGTACTGCAGGCTGCAAGGCATAGGGTCAGTAAAATGGTTGGAAGTATTCCGGATGATTTCTTCATTGAGTTCATTCCCTGTAATGATCTGGCAGTACAAAATGGGTGGGATATGCTTGCCTCTGTATTATAAGGTGAGTCCACCAGCCGGTTCTCCGGTTTGATCTACCCCCACAGTTCCCCGCTGACCACAGACCCGGCCGGGAAGGGTTTGACCCGGCTGCCCAGCGCGCGCTGCAGCCGTGCCACAGCGTTATCGCCGGTGCAGTGGTTGAGGTACAGGGAAGCACCGGGGAAGCGCTCTTCGAACACGTCGATCACATGCGCGAGGTACAGGTCATCGGCATTTACCAGGTGCAATCCGCCAATGGCGGCGATGACCGGTCCTTCGAAATGCTCCTGCACGTGGAACAGGGTATTCAGAATTCCGGCATGGCAGCAGCCACAGATCACGACCAGCCCCCGGGCGGTTTGCAGCACCATCGACAGGTCATCGAGGTACGGGTCGGGCTGCCAGCCGGCTTCATCCCGGATGAACAGGTGCGGACTGCTGCCGGCGTGTTCGGGGCGTTGGGTGATACCCCCGGTCGTCCACAGTCCGGGCATTACCTCAGCCGGCGTATCGCTGAGCGACAACGTATAATGCCGTGATAATGTGTCCCGGTCAACGGCAAGTCCAATGGACCGGTATTCCCCCTGACGCAGGGAGTAACGCGGGCGGAAAATATCCGGGTGGGCGTGGATGATCAGGTCTGTCCTGCCCGGAAGGACGGCTTCCAATCCGCCAGTATGGTCATAGTGCGCGTGGCTCAACACCAGCCGGTCAATCGCACGCCCGGGTAGTCCCAGTTTGTCCAGATTGTAAGATAACGCCTGCGGGGTCTGCCCGGTATCGAAAAGGGTCACCCCGTGGTCTGTTTGTATCCAGAATGATAGGCCGTGTTCGGCCATCAGCCCCGAGTTTTCGGCTGCCGTGTTGTTCACCGCGCATATGATCTTAACGGTCATATTTCCCTCCCGGTATTATGATAGCCGGAAAAGGGATGATCTGCGAGTGAAATTTGTTGGCCGGTCAATTATCCGCGCTGACGATGGTGTGCACCGTCTTTTTCGCCAGCCGGTGGCGTACCGGCCTGGATTTCAGCGACTTCGGCTGGAAGAAAAAACGCCGCGCCAGCTTAGGCTCATAACCCAGGCTGACATCCGGAAACCGCGCGTCGAAATAGTTCATCAGAAGAGTCACTGTTTCGATGGGGGCGGTTACGCGACCGGACCGCCGGTCGGTGAAGTGATAATGCAGTTCCGGCAATGGCACGGGCATGTGATAGGTGGAGATGGTCTCGATGTACATCCAGGCGATGTCGTTTTTCCCTTCGCGGATCATGCGTGCCAACCGGCCGGGAGCGTAACGGATGGCGTACAGGTTTAGTGCGAACATCAACATCAGGTAGAGGTTCATGGCACAGAACAACACGGCGGTTGTCGAGAGCGCCCAGGACGTGGCGGGTTCGTACACAAATGACGCACGGCAAATGAACCCCAGCAGAAGCGGTCCGCCCAGCGTGAAGTAGATCCACGCTGCGATGTGCCACCGGGGAAGCGGCCGTCGGCGATGCTCTTCAAAAAACTGGATGACCTCGTCCGTGGTCACGCGTTGGCCTCCGGATAGCCGATCAGCCAGGTGAAATCAAACACCAGTGTACCGGTCGAAGCGATACCCGTTTCCCAGACATATCCGTCAACCCCGCAATCTGCGGTCAGTTTCCGCAGCTCCTCCGGAGAGTAGACACGCAGCAGCGAGATGATGCCATCCCAACAGGTTGCCAGAGGCACAATCGGGATCAGGTAGGTGAAAAGTAGGCGGGGCAGGGTCACCGGGCGGATGAAGGGTGTGACAAACAGGTAGGTCAACAGGGTGATCACTGGCGAAAGCACCAGCAGTACCGGTCCCAGAGGCGGTTTCAGGCTGGCTTCAAAGATACCGATGGGTTCACGCTCTTGAGCCGCGTCACGCAGAATGGCCACAGCCTGCTCCGGTTTGAAATGATGGAAGCCTTCAAACAGGGTTCGCATACCGGTCAGGGTGGCGGGGACTTTTGTCGCGTCCACCGGCGCGGAGTGGTAGGTGATACGCGGATTGTTCGCGCGCAAGGATGCAGGATGGGGGTACAGGTCGGTCAGGGTGACGGTGACAGGCAGCCCGGCTTCAGCCAGCTGATTCACCAGGTGAATCCAGGGACCGGCGCCCCCGGAACACAGATCAACAATACGATTGGTCTGCGCGTGAGACAGCACCTTTTGGAACAGCGGGATCAGCTCTTCATGCCCCCTTCCCATAGAGGCGGCGAACTGCAGGTAGTCCGTCTGAATACGGCGAAAAACGTCAGGATACCAGGGTTGGTCGGTGAATTCGAACAGATGGATGCGCGGCATGCCAATCCCCGCTGCGAATGATTTTTATCATTATAGCGTGGGTTGGACGTGCCATCGGGCTATTGGCAATAAATTTTATTAATCAGGAGTGCAAGGGTTGGGTTCGATGCTGATCGTGTAATGAAGGACCGAATCGGCCGTGTCGTTCACCAATTTTTCTGATTCATATTGTTTTCCATGGCATCCCAATTCTGCCTCGGCTTCAACACGGGTTTTCCACGTATGATAAATGGTGTGGTGGGCGAAAGGATCATCGCTCCCATAGTCATCATAATCGAATCAAAATCACCCCGGTTAATTAACCCTCAATGATTATTCATTTTCGCGGGTACACCGGGGTTGTTGTTTGACCGCTATATACCTCTCACTATAATGGAAATCGAATTTCACTGTCTGTTGATGGTATATGGCACTCATCGACAACGCAACGCGATTCAATCGCGTTGCGTTTTTAACCTTGCCCGGTACAGCCACAGGCCGGCAAGACCAATCAGACATATGCTGAGTATTCCGTGCCATCCCGGTGTGAACAGAATTTCTGAATGGGCTGAAATGGTTGCGTACCCATCCACCAGTATGGTGAGGGTAATAATGTTGCTCATGGTATGCATCAATACACCCGGCCAGGTGGAACCGGTAAGCAGACGCAGCTCTCCAAAAAGGATACCGGCAACGGCTGTCCCCAGTATAACCAGAGGTATGAAGGTCAACAGGTCGAAAGAGGTGTAGGCGGTCAACTGCTGCCGATCAACCAACGCCAGATAGTACGGAATATGCCAGGTTCCCCAGATTAATCCGACAAGAAGGTGCCCCGCCAGGGGTTGCGTGACTACACTATTCACCCTGGGAGTCAGGTAACCACGCCAAGCGAACTCCTCAAGGATATTCTTAACCAGGGTAAATGAGAAGAAGGCAGCCAGAATAGCCTGACCAAAGGTGTCAAACCGGAAGCCGGTCATCGATATACTGCCCAAAGAAATGCCGGCAAGAAGTACTAGCCCAACGAAGGATGGAAATGTCAGCAGGCTGAAAGCGTACCAGATGCCATTGCCTTTAAATCCGGGGTAAATCCCGAAGCCTATCCGATCTTTACTGAACAGGTGTAATACCAACGACACCAGCAATGGAGCACCCAGCCAGATCAGGTTACCCAGGCCAACAGCTTCTTGCGTACCCTCCCTGGCAACGAACCAACCCATCCAGCTCAAAAGGGTCATGGCGATCACAAAAATGATCAGATCCCGGATCGTTCTTCTTCTTTCTGTGCGAACCGTATCCATTTCTATCCTTCCATCAGCGGGCTTGCAGGATCAAGTCAGCCATCATACAGGCCGCGGTTGCCAGAAACCATAACCCGGCAACTGCCATATTCACCACCGGCCGTTTGAACGTGTTATATAGCCAGGTCGTTGTGGCGATCATTCCGACCAGTGCAATGATGTGTAGGTTAAGCCATTCTTCAAAGGATAATACTTCAAGATGTGCAGGGCTGTCAAAATACAGGGCAAGAGAGATGATTGCGATGAGAGGCCACAGTCCCGGCCAGACCTTGCGCAACATACCCGGAATGGCTTTGATGAACCCAAGAGTACTAAAATCTTCATTCATTGGTCAATTCCTTTACGGGTCTTTCCTTCAGGAACAACCAGACCATGAATAAACCTACCACGGTCATCGAGAAACCCAGTTCAATGAAATGGCCCAGACGGACCATGCCGGGCATAAGAGCGGATGGAATAATCATGGCGAAAGCTGTTGCGACGACTAGAATCGATGGCATGAACCAGTATGCCTGCCGCCTGGTTACAGATCCCAGGAGCACCGGCAATGAGAAAAGGAACCACAAGGCCGCTCGCGGAATATTGAACAGCAGCAGAACATAGATAGGTTCAGATGTCATCACCCAATTCGTATAGAATGCCCGAATTTCAGGGAATGACCAGGGAATGAAACCGCACGCATAATAGAAGAGCGGATACAGCACAAGAAAAAGTCCGATTCTGGAGCCGTAACGTCCGGCCATGAAAACAGTCTGCGGTTTTGCTTCTTTTTTCTTGAAACCACCGGTCAACCAGGTTCCCAACAATGCCGTCACGCCAAAATCGATGCATCCACTCAGAATCAATTTCGTGGTATCGAGATAGGTAATAAGTGGGAATGATTCGTTGTACCAGTACAATTCCATGCTATTCACCACAGTGAACAATCCCCAGAATGCCATCCACACACTCAGGAAGAGTTTCCATCCCCTGTAACGCAAGCAGATCAGCATGATATACATCATGGTCATACGAATGAAAACAATCAACAGGAAAAGTGGCATGAATGCTGCCCGGTCCTCGGATGTCATGGCTGCCATTAAATCGTTGGATAATGGCAGCAACATGCCAGAAACAGCATTGGCGATAAAAAAGACGACCGTCAATAAAAGAATTTTCCAGAGTGCAGATAAAAAGTTCTTCATCATATGTCCTTTCAAAAAACTTGCCGGATTTTCCAACCCGGCAAGCCCTGCTATTTCGAACCCCGAAAGGCTGCCAGAGCCAGGGCAAACAAACCGATGCTCAACATGGCAAAACTGGTATCGGCAGTGGTTACTTTCAGCATGCCCAAAACCAGTACGGCGACTGACATGCCAAGAGCTACCGCTTTTAAAATTGTGTTGACCGTATCTTGATTTGATTTCATTCTTACAGCTCCTTTTTTTCTATGGTTTGAATGGAAATAAGTTGAAGGTTCAGGTTGCTGATACTGTTGAGAACACCATGCAGTGCGGCCTGGTCGGCCAGTGGACCCCTGAGGATTGTGGTGCCATCTGCCCCATAGCTAAATAATAGGTTTTCAAACCAGGGTGCCCACCGCTTCTCAAGATGTCCACGGATCGTTATCTCGTAAAAAAATACTTTTTCTTTGTTCTCATCACTCATAACCCGTCCCGTTTCCCGATCACAGCAACTACTCCTGTGTATCTGAACTATAAAGACAGGCATGATGAGCCGTCATCCTTATATATGATGATTGAGTTGATGATATTCGGTTGGAGTGGGTCAGATTTGGATGATTCCGAGAGTACGTGCTGCTTTTATTGCCCCCTGACGGTTTGTAACCCCCAGTTTCCGGTAGATTTGCTGTGTATGCGTCCGAAGCGTGCTGATGGCGACCACAAGTTCACGGGCAATTTCAGGGCCGGTCAACTCGGTTGCCAGCAGACGCAGTACTTGCTTTTCACGCTCGCTGAGTGGTTCAACAAGCATGACGGGTATTGGTTCATGAGATTGTCTTGATTGCGGATCCATGGACACCAGCAGATTCTTCGCGTAATCCGGACGGCTGGTAATTAGGGGTAATAAACTCTTTATGGGTTCGCCCAGGTCCAGGAATGTGCGAATGTAACCTTCAGAAGCTGCCAGCGATAACGCCTGATCTAGATACATCAGAGCTTCATTCCGGTCCTCCTGTGTCTGATGGACACAGGAGCGCAGAGCGAGTAACGTGATCATACGCCCTCTGTGATTGCGTGATCGAGAATCAGCCAGAAGTCTTTCCAACAACTCTTCCGCTTTTTTCATCTCGTTCAATGTGATCAATACGCGGGACAGGATGATCAATTCACCCTGCTGACCGTAACGAATTCCATCCGTAATGTCAGGCTGAAGGGAATCGATCCACTGCCGCGAACGCACCTCATCTCCCTGCATGGACCATAATAATGCCCGATGGGCATCTATAACCGGTTGGACAAGAGGCGGGTTTGATTTACCCAGGTCTTCAAGCTCATCGAGGGAATCGAACGCGTTTTTCCATTTGCCCTGCAGGGCATATAGTTGCGATAACCCGGTCAATCCTGGAATAATAGCATCCAGGAATCCCCAGGGTTTGGCCAGTCTGACCGCTTCTTTCAGATGCCGTTCTGCCGCTTCCAGGTCGTTGATTTCATAAAGCAGATTTCCATATTCCCCGTGAAGAAAACCGGAAAGGGGAGACCTTTCCCCGGCCATCTGTTCCACGTCTGACAGTCCCCGGCGGCAGGTTTCCAAAGCCATAAGCAAATGCCCCTGGACGGCCTGCATGTTAGCGAGATGACCATGCGAGAGGGCGACAATATGAACGTGATTTTGTTCTTTTGCCAGGATACCAGCCTGGATAAATGCCTCAGCCGCCTGTTCCAAATCACCGGTACGTTTTAAAACGGTCCCCCGGATGAAACAGGCAGCCATACGAGAGCCAGCCGGCCGATTAAACAGGTACGGGCAATCATCCCGTTCCAGATAAGGCAGTGCAAATGCAGTCAACCTCAAAGCATCGGGGATATCCCCCCTGCTGATGGCCAGTTGAGCACGCACAACAGCCATTTCAATCAAAGCTCCCTGCGCTGAGGATGAAATTTCATTATTCTGCCTGTCGAGCCAATCCAACAACCGCACACCGAGTGCTTTTTCAACAGCCTGCAAACAGAGTTCCGCTTCTTCCGGTTTGCCAGTGGAAACATGTGCCCAGGCGATGATCAGGTATAGCCGGGGATTCGAATCGAGAAGATGCTTTGGAATCCGGCCAATCCAATTCATGAGCACATGCAATTGACTGCTAAGAAAAAACTGTTCCGCGTGCTCATTAATCAGGCGGATCACCCGGTCATATTCGATCGCATTAAAAGCGTGGTCCACTGCGTCACTCACCATGTCTTCATTTTCGAACCACCGGCTGGCGCAGGAATGGATGGCCTTGATCTCATCCGGTGTCATCGATTCCGTCAAACGCAGACGAAGCACATCAGAGAACAGATGATGGTAGCGATACCATTGCCGGTGGTTATCCAGAGGGACGAGAAAAACATTCTCTTGTTCCAGCTTCTGCAGGATTTCACAGGCATTTTCCTGCCCGGTGATGGCTTCACACAGCGCACCGCACATGCGATTTACAACCGATGTACGTAGTAAAAATTGGCGCGTTTCTTCTGAACGTTGAGAAAGTACTTCATCAACCAGATAGTCAATGATATAACGGTCGTTCCCGGCAAACTCAGAGATGAAACGCTGCGGATCAATCTGATCCCGCATGGAAAGCGCAGCAAGTCGAAGACCGGTCACCCAACCTTCCGTACGTGTTTCCAGTGCTGCAATTTCGTCATCGGCCAGACCCAATCCCATAATCTGGTTGAGGTATTGGCTTGCCTCACCTGATGAGAAACGAAGATCTCTGGTACGAATATCCAACATTTGTCCGCGGGCACGTAGGCGGGAGAGGGGCAGGAAGGGTTCGTCCCGGCTTGTCATGACCAGGAGGAGATTTGAAGGAAGATTTTCGAGAATGAATTGAACGGCTGTGTGGATCTCCAGATTTGAAATTAGATGGTAGTCATCAATGACCAGGATCAGCTTCCTCTTGATGGTTGCAATCTCATTGATCATCAAGGTGAGCACGACCTCAACCCGTGAGTTCTGGAGGTTGGTAAACGCAGCCAGCAATTCACTACACAAATCGGGTTCAACGGTTTGCAAAGCCGCAATGAAGTACATGAAAAAGCGAGGCAGATCGTTGTCGGCATCATCCAATGAAAGCCAGGCCAATCGTTGTTTAAGATCTTCATCCAACCCGGAGATAATCCAGTTTTCAACAATGGTGGTTTTGCCAAAACCCGCCGGAGCGGACACAAGAATCAACTTTCCATTTAATCCCTTGTTAAATCGTTCAACCAGCTGTGGACGCGGTACCAGATTGGCGCAAACAGGAGGGATAAGAATTTTGGTTGCAAGAATGGGATCGAGCATTTTCAAAGATTATACAGAAGAAAACAAAACCCCATATTCAAATGAGTAAAACTCTTCGGATAGGCCGGTTTAATGAGCAGTTTGATCAAATTTCCGAATGCAATACTGGTGAAACATCAATGAATAGAGAAATTTGAAGAACAAACCATCAATTGATGCCGGAAAAGACCTTTATTATTCTGGTATTTGTCTTGATCATGTTGACTGCTCTGGAGACCCATCTGCCGTTGAAGATCAAGCGGGGGCATCAGTTGTTCTGGACGAGTGCTATCATTGCGTACCTCGCGTGTTGGTTAAATCGGGCATTTGTACGATAATAGTTTCCCCGGCATTCCGGGATCCGGAAGTACGCATAAACCAGAGATTTTAGATTCTGTTTCTTTTCAAGATTGGATTAGTTTGGTGCTTTTGGGGATGAACCGGATCACGGGAAAGTGATTGAACAAGAGGGTCAATTGGAACGATTCATGTCTTCGATCCAATTCTTCTTTCGTTCTTCCAGGAATGATCCAAATTCAGTCCAGAATTTTTCATCACTGGCAACCGGAATGATCCGCGGGTAGTGTGTTTCTAGAATGCCTGCCCAATACCCCAATTGATGGTCAATGCCGGTTTCATAATCTGCATCATCTTGCGTGTCATAAGGCACAGGAATTTCATCACCGGTCAGGAAGGTCAGGATCGTGGCGAGATCATACCAGTATTCCGGCAATGCTGCCGGACTGATATCAACCAGAATACAACCTTTCTCCCTGGCCACCCGAATACTGGACCTTTCTGAATGGAATATTACATCCGCGAAATCGAAGTGGGGATATATTTTCTCGCTTTTGATCGCGAACCCAAAATCCTCGGTGAGGTATTGGAAGTGATCTTTCACCCGGTCAAAGAAAGGATCGTACGTCAAATCTCCTCATTCTCCTGTATAGTGTCCCATCACGATTGATGCCAGTGAAATATGCATAGCGTTTTCCGGCTGTTATGTATCCCTTTTGAGAATGTGGTTTTATTATATTTTCCTTTTCTAATTGATACTTCATGAATAGAAAAGATATTTTTGGCAAGAGAGTAAAATTACAATCCTAAATTCATTCTCACGAAAAATTACTTAAGGAATCATATATGCCCATCCCTGACAGCTGGCTTCCCGCCCTAGTTGGAGAAACCACCCAACCCTACTACCAGCAGCTTTACCGCTTTGTTGGTGAAGAACGGAAGAAGTACCGGGTCTATCCGCCGGGGCAGGACGTGTTCAACGCCTTGCGCTACACACCCTTTGAGCAGGTTCGCGTGGTGATTATTGGACAGGATCCATATCACGATGAAAACCAGGCACATGGGCTGGCGTTCTCCGTGCAACCGGGTGTCCCTGCGCCGCCATCGCTGGTCAATATCTACAAAGAACTGGGCAATGACGTGCAATTCCGCACCCCCAACCATGGTTGCCTGATCCCCTGGGCGGAGCAGGGGGTGCTGCTACTGAATGCCGTGTTGACCGTGCGCGCGCACCAGGCCAACTCACACCAGGGTAAGGGTTGGGAGAACTTCACAGACGCGGTGTTGCGCGCCGTAAATGGTGTTGACCGGCGGGTGGTCTTCCTGTTATGGGGGAGTTATGCCCAGCGGAAGGCGGAATGGATTGATACCAGCCGGCATACCGTATTGAAAGCCCCGCACCCGTCACCGTTGTCCGCGTCGCGCGGATTCTTCGGCTGCGCCCATTTCTCGAAGACCAATGCCGCACTGCAATCCGCCGGGATGGAACCCATCCACTGGCAACTGGCAGATCTATAGTATTCCGCCAGTTGAAAAAACTAGACCTGCAGCCAACCGCGGAATCCCCGGACGCCATAATATGACTCTGCACCATTGTGATAGATGAACACATGGTCATAGCGCCGGTCGCCGAATATGGCTCCGCCGCGCTTGCGGACCTCCGGTGGTGTTTCCAACCAGCTTGAGGTTTTGGTGTCGAACTCCCCGAGGTTTTGCAGATCCCTGTATTGCCCTTCGGTTAGTATCTTGATGCCCATTTCTGTGGCCATTTCCAGGGCGTTGTTCACCGGTTTGTGTTCCTTCCGTGCATCCAGCGCAGCCCGGTCGTAGCATACATTCCGGCGACCGGAGGGACTTTCTGCAGAGCAGTCAATGAACAGGTATTCGCCTGTTCTCTCATCCCTTCCCACTACATCCGGTTCACCGCCGGTTTGTTCCATTCTATACAGGGACCACAGCCCGCCCGGATTGGCGTCCAGTCTGGCTTGTACATCTGCCCAGGCTATACCCTTATGGCGGCTTGGATATTTCTCAAAGCGGGATTTTAATTTTCCCAACAGCTCATCCCGTTGTTCACGGGGTAGTACTTCATTACTATTGTCCATGTCCATATAGTATGAAAAGAAATCATCTCGAGTCAAGCAATGTACAACCCTGGTTCCAATCCCTTCTCGATTCGGCAGTTATTGGATTTTCGGAGAAGAAGATTAGACCTGTCATCAGGCGGCACCATCAACCGGTTGCATCCTTCCTCCCCGCAGTCATATTGACCCTATTGTTTGAACTGAAAACTGTCGAGTATTTGGTCAAATGTGGAAGATCGCTCTGTCATGGAACCGGGAGTTGTCTGACACGATAGGATGTAGATCACCCCATTCTTTTCGAGCCAGACATCACGGAACTGCCACCAGGGCTCACCCCACGGCCGGTTGTAACTTTTTTCCAATCCCGATAATGTCCCTGACCGGTATGTTTGTTGTGAGGCATCCTTAATTTGCGGGTCGATTGCCTGATAGGTTTCTGCGAAACAAGTTTCAAGGCTTTGCCCGGCTGCGAGGGGAGAAGATGCCACAGTGAAGAACATTTTGCCATGTCCCGGATTCGGCGGATACTGTATCATGATGATTTCCTGTACACCAAGTCCTTTATACTCACGACCCGGTTCAGGGGTTTTATCCCAGACTTCCTCCCTGGTTTGCCAACCGGCCGGGATGGCAAAGGAGAAAATCTCATTTTCGTATGTGCGTGATTCTGATGGACCGTTGCTACAGCTCTGGGATAGACCAAGTAGAAATAAAATATGAACAGAAAACGTTTGTTTACTTTAATTTAAAAACGGACTGGAAATTTTTTTTTTTTTTTTAAA
>CAYRHB010000103.1:0-1467 GCA_964424035.1 uncultured Leptolinea sp. | reverse complement strand
TTCCTTTCATTTCACTCCGTCCTGGCATAGTTTTTTCTGTTTGATAACATCATACATACAACGCATAACGAATCCAATATTGATTCTGATTTCAACCTGTGACAACGGGCAACTCATGTTTTCTTCATGGACCTTGCCGTCCGAAATTGGTCTGATACATCTTTCAATTGGGATGATTGCAGGCAGATCGAGCAATCATTTCACCTGTTTGGTACATCTTAAAATTTCCCGTTAAAAGGCGGATGACTGCCTCCCGGTGGAGGCAGTCATCCGCTGCGAATTAAAGACTATGGCAAAAAATTCAACAGATGTGAAACAAAGACCTCCGGCTGTTCCAGCGAAGGGACGTGCGCGCAACCATCCATGATGACCTGCTTCGCGCCTGGTATGCGTTGCGTCATCTCACCGGCAGCCCGCAGCACTTCCGGGTGATCCAGCGAGCCGGCCACGATCAACGCCGGGCACTTTACATTTTCCAACCGGGTGACCGCCGGCGGGGTCAACGGCCTGGCCGGCTGCATATCGGCGATGAGGAATGTTTTACGCTCCACCGGAATACGGTTCATTTCCAGGGCTTTCTTCCGCAACCCTTCATCCATCTGCTGCGGTTCGCGGAACATGCCGTCAAACCAGATGCGGATTTGAAGCTCATTGGCACGCTCCACGTCGCCATTTTGTACAGCGTCAAACATCTCAAGCAGATAACGGGGCGGTTCGCCCTGCATGTTAAACCCGCTTGGGGTTGAGTCAACCAGGGTGATCGATATCGCCAATCCGGGATGCTCCAGCGCCAGGTCAAGGGAAAGTTCCCCGCCGATGGAACACCCTACCAGGTGTGCCCGGGAAATTCCGAGGTGATCCAGCAGGCGGGCCAGGTCATCGCGACGGCAGACCGGACCTGTCACAGGATCGGATTTGCCGAAGCCGCGCATGTCATACCGGATGACCTGATACCGCCCGGCCAGTGGCTCCCAGATTTCATCAAACATGCGGCTGTCCAGAAAACCCGCGTGCGATAACACCACCGGGGTGCCGACACCCGCTGATTCATAATACAATCGCCCTCCATTATTATCCAGATATCCTTCTTCTGTACGGCTCATTTCATTTGCCTTTCCGTTTTATGATATAGTCTCATCATAAATATTAAAGGTGACATCTTATGTCACCATAAAGGACTGAATTTCAATTGCGAGCTGACAGGTTACTTTCCATCATCCTGTTGTTGCAAACCCGCGGACAAATGACCGCCGCAGAGCTGGCGGGTGAGCTTGGAGTGTCACGCCGACAGATCCTGCGGGATGTGGATGCCCTGTCACTGGCCGGGATACCGGTCTATTCCGAGAGCGGCCGCGGAGGAGGGATCGCCCTCGTTGACGAATACCGCACGTCGCTGACAGGGCTAAATCAATTTGAATTGAAAACCCTGATAAACATAAAAAACACCAATGCTATGGGTTAATACGG
>CAYRHB010000102.1:0-13379 GCA_964424035.1 uncultured Leptolinea sp. | reverse complement strand
TCTGGGAAAGGTCGAAACGGATCTGGTCTGACATGGTTTATCTCCTCTGATTATTGAATGAAAAAGAATGGATTTCGGATCTTCGGGACTGGAACGGGTGGATCACGGAAACGGAAAGGCGGCACCTCCTGGAAACAAAAAACGCATTCATCCCTCGGAAGGGACGAATGCGTTTGCATCCGCGGTGCCACCCTGGTTAGGCCGCTGTTTTAACAAAAATTCCCCGGTGATAGCACTCGGGGTTCATTAGCCAGCCTCACTCTGTCAGGTACGGCGGAAAACCCGCGATACCTTTTACCCTGATAACGGTGGCAATTCCGGCACGGGCTACTTGACCCTGGGGTCGTTCTCCCTGCGACTCGGAGGTCCATTCGGCGTCGCTGTACGGGCAGGCTCTCACCACTTCTCCATGCTCTCTGTACCGCCTCGACGGCGCTTACTCGTCCTCGTCAAAGTCTTTTGATGTATTGGTATTTATTTTAGCGGGTAAAATTGTTTTGTCAAGAGGGACTGAAACAATTATTATTGTTTTCAGGGGATTCAATTGAATAAAATTTTGAAGCCTTCAAGTAGAAAGATAATAAAAATGCAAATGGGAAATTTCCTTTGTGCAATGTTGTTATGGGTTGTCGCGTATTTTATTTATGACATTAATAAATTGTATTCATGGATTGCTATCGGTATCGGCCTTTTTTATGTTTTTTCGATAATTCGGTTACTTGGAATTTTTAGGAAAACATATATTCGTCTAGAAAATGATCGAATTGTTGGTTTTATAAAAGGACCGTTTGCAATTATGCGAAATGACGTCCAGGCTGCATATATATCAGCTCTTAGCGGTAGCGAACGTTTGTTTTTTTGTGTTATTGAAGATGGCTTTGTGGACGTACCATGTGAAATATTTAATCTTGATGAACTGGATTGTAAATTAACAGAATATTTCGGGAATAATGTGTATTCCGATTATAGTTTTTTAATGATACCTTATTTTATAAAATACTTTGAAGATCTAAAGGATAGTTATAGAAGATTGGATCAGCCACTTGTTTTGAAAACGGGAGGGTTATATAACATACTCGCATTTATCTCAATGTTAGTATGCCTGACATTTACATATTTGGCATGGAAGTCACAATTGCATCAAACTGAATTTATATTCTTTGTGATCCTAATGGCTTTTACGTTCTTAGGTAGTGTTTTATTTATTCTGCTTTCAAAAAATAAAATAATAATTACCAAAGAGTCAATTAAATTCAATTCGATTTTTAGAAAAGTAGAGATACTTTGGACGGAATTAGAAAGAATTGAAGTCTCACAAAAATACTTTATGGTTTTCTTGTCGAGTGGAAGTAAAACAATAGAAATCCCAAGTATTGACCAAAAAAAGAATGATTTAATTTCAGTATACGAAATCATTGATTATATAAGATATGACAAGCGGATTCCCGTGAGGGCAAAGTCAACTGGATGGTAAGACTTACTGCAAATTTATTTAGGATATTGGATTGCATGGCTGAATGAGGGATATTTGTGAACAGTCCGATGTAAAATTCAATTAGAGTCTAAAAAAATTCTTCTTAATAAATTATATGGTTTATAGGTGGACTTCCATTGATATAAAGATAAATAATCTAGGGGTAAACATAAAATGGATGATGAAATAATCAGAACATCAAGAAAAACATGGGCATCAGGAATCGGGGGGGCTTTGTATTTCCTGTGTTTTGCAGTGTTCTTTTTGTGGTTTGGTAAAAAAGGTGCTATTGTTGGGGGTATTTCCCTTCTTGCGGCATTTTTCTTGTTATTTGTAAGCATAAAAAAATTTCGTAAATATTTCATAATGTTTGATGCAGATTCGTTGTCAGGTTATATCGACCAAGCATTTCATTTTTCAAGAAACGACATTCAGGCTATTTGGTTTACTGGCACCGAAGACTTCAAGATTCTCCATATTATTGAGAATAATACCGGACATGACATCAGGTGTAACATTTTTAATTATTCTCAACTAGATAATTCTCTTCGAAAACACTTTACACCTAACATCTATTCCGAATACTCATATCTTCAGGTCCCTTTGATTCAAGAATGGTTTAATGAGGAGAAAAGGAAATTTGAACGTATCGATCAAGTGTTGAAAGTGAAAATCAGAGGAATGTATATCATTCCCAGCCTGATCGTTATTACTTTTAGTGTTTTATCAATTTTAATTCTATCTGCCTTTAAATCAATAGTTCCCTTTGGATGGGTAATACCTTTCGGTTTGTTATTAATTTTTGGTTTGATTCTATTATTTGTTCCTATGGATGAACTCATCGTAACAAATGACTCAATTCGATATCTGCATTTCTTTAAGGAAACGGAGTTGTTTTGGAATACGTTGACGAAATTGTCATACCCTGGCATTGGATACCGGGCAGTTTTTCATGGAAAGACTACAAAAATTACTTTACCAACAATTGATAATTGGTTTGGCAAGGACAAACAATTAATAACAGAAATAATTGACATCAAATGTAAAGATCTGAATATTCCGGTTGATGAATAATCTATTATTGATTTTGTTTCCCATATGTCTGTTTATATAATCCTCGAAAATAAATTTGCACCCAAATCGTATTTAAAATTGTTGCATTACCAGTAACGGTTTGGGTAAAATCAAGGAGGGCAGAATGATCACCCGCAAGATCATCCATGTTTTCAAAAGCCAGCCGACATCCGAAACCGTAAATTTCATTTTTTTATTTTTCACCTTTTAGGGCTATAAAAATTTAAATCCATCTCTTCCATCCCGGAAATTCTCTGCATCTTCCGATCAGTCAATTATGTTCCTATAAAACTCAAATCGTCTCTTTTTACTTGTAATTCCCCACCCGCTTCACTATACTTATTCGCAATAACCATCCAAAACCGATCCTGCCACGGGGGAAACATGAATCTGCATAATTCTGACGACTCAAACTATGCGCCGCTGAACATCCCCGCGAAACGACCCACCGAACCAACGGATGCGCGGCAGGTGCTGCTGGCAAAAACCATGATGACCATCGAAACCCGCATCCGCAACGGAGCCAACAACTTCTTCTGGATCGCCGGGCTCTCCCTGGTCAACACGTTCATCTTCCTGTCAGGCGGGTCGACCAGTTTTGTAATAAGTCCGGGCATCACGCAAATCATTGACGGGCGTTTGCATGAAATAAAGTTGGATTTCAAAATTTCAGGTGGTTGATATTATATAAGATATCGCCTATAATACTGTTATGGGTGTTCCACAAATCATTATTGATACCAATGTCATTATCGCCGCTTTACGTTCCAGAAAGGGTGCATCCTTCAGGTTATTATCTCTTGTTGGAACAGAAAAATTTGAAGTCCACGCTTCTGTTGCACTTGTGCTGGAATATGAGGACGTAATTCAGCGTTATCGGGCAGAAATTGGTTTGTCTCAAGATGATGTTGCTGTTTTTATCGACTCTTTGTGTTCAATGATGCAACATCACAAGATTTATTTTTTGTGGAGACCATCTTTACCTGATGCCAACGACGAACTGATCCTTGAATTAGCGGTTTCCGCGAAGTGTGAATACATCGTGACACATAATATAAAAGATTTCAAAGGCACAGATAAGTTTGGTCTTAAAGTCCTGACACCAAAAGAGTTTTTACAGATTATTGGCGAGGTGAAAGAATGAGTGCTTTAAGTTTGCGGTTACCTAAAACATTGCATGAACAACTGCGGGAATTGGCACAGGAAGAAGGTATTTCAGTTAACCAGTTTGTTATGCTTGCTGTTGCTGAAAAAGTTGCGTCAATTTCTACAATTGATTATCTGGAGAAGCGAGCAAAACGCGGCAGTCGTGAGAAATTTCTCGAAATTCTCAGCAAAGCTCCCGCTGTAGAACCCGAGGAATTTGACCGGCTGTAATGGGGCTGACAAATCATGCAGTGGATAAGGGCGGACTATGCCCTCACATTCGGGGATTCGGTCCCACCAGCGGTTCGGTGTCTGGTATTTTTTCCCGTCAAATCCCGCACTTGCTTATAATGCGGGCTGTTGAGTTATGCTTTTAAGCCGGTTTGTATTCTCTTCTGCAAACCTTGGAACGAACCTATCACAAGAACCTGGGATCGGCACTAAACGTCTGATCTAATAATCCGCTATACTTATTCGCAATAACCATCCAAAACCGATCCTGCCACGGGGGAAACATGAATCTGCATAATTCTGACGACTCAAAATACGCGCCGCTGAACATCCCCGCGAAACGACCCGCCGAACCAACGGATGCGCGCCAGGTAATGCTGGCCAAGACGATGATGACCCTCGAAACCCGCATCCGCAACGGAGCCAACAACTTTTTCTGGATCGCCGGACTTTCCCTGGTCAACACGTTCATCTTCCTGTCAGGCGGGTCGACCAGTTTTGTCATGGGTCTGGGAATCACGCAGATCATTGACGGGCTGGCACAGGGCCTGGCCGAAGAATCCGCCGTCAGCGCCGGGATGATCAACGCCATCGCCCTGCTGATCGACGCGGTCATCGCGGGTATGTTCATCCTGTTCGGCGTCCTCGCGCGCAAAAAGAATCGCACGGTGATCCTGTTCGGCGGCATCCTGTACCTGATGGACGCCCTGATCTACCTGCTCGTGCAGGACTGGTACGCCATGCTGTTCCACGGGTTGATGCTGGTGGGCCTGTGGAATGCCTTCAGGGCTACCGGCCAACTGCAGAAAATGGAAGAGGAATTTTCCAGCGGCGGGTTGTCCGCCGCCGTGAATGTGATTCCGCAGGCAGCCGCGCAGCCGCCTGTGGACAAAAAGATCAAATACCGGAACCTGGCCCTGGTGGCTCTGGCCCTTCTGGTTCCGCTGGGAATTTTTGTGATCATGGTCCTGATATCCTATTTGCGGCTACAATAAAGTCAATACCCTTCGCCGGATGGCGTAATAGCGTCCATCCGCACATCCGAATGGACCACATTCCCATACATGGACGATATTAACCGCGACACTTTATCAGGACAATTTCCGCCGGTAGCCGGTTTCTGGAAACGCTTCACCGCCTGGCTGATCGATTGCCTGCTGCTGGTACTGGCCGGCCAGGCATTCTGCCTGCTCTTCAAACCGCTGCTCTTCCAGCTTGGACCCTGGGGCAGGCCCATCGGACTGCTCTTCATCCTGCCGTATTTCGGCATCATGAACTCCGCCGTGTGCAGTGGGCAGACCTTCGGCAAGCGGGCCATGCAGATCGCGGTCCGCGGGGCGGACAACCGCCCCATCAGCCTGCTGCGTTCGCTGGCACGCATTTCCGTCCTGGTCCTCCCGTTCCTGCTGGGCGGCTGGGCCCTGCCGGTGCTGGAAAACCCGGCAGCCGCCTTCACATCCGGGGTGATCGTATACGGCCTGGGCGGGGCCATCCTGTACACCATGCTGTTCAACCGCCGGGCCGGGCAGGGGACGCACGACCTGGTCTGCGGTACGTATGTCGTGCAACCGGACGGCTGTCCCGCTGAATCCTTCCCGAAAACACCCCGCATCCACCGCGTTATCGCCTCCGCCTGGATAGCCCTCACGGCTGTCGTTTTCCTCTTCCTGTTCATTGAAAACCCGTCCTTTGTCCCCAAACCATCCACCGAACCCTTGCGGGAGATCCGCCGCACACTGACGGATGATCCCCGTTTCTTTTCCGCCCAGACGCGCGACCAGACCATCACCCCCGAAAACGACCCCGCTTACCGTTCCGTCGTGGTGGAGGTGTGGACCGTCGGCGAGCTGCCGGGTGACCAACGCTGGGGTACTGCCGTCGATGTAGCCGGGATCGTCCTGCGGGATATGAAAGACATTGATGAGTTCAACCAGATCCAGGTGAAACTCACCCATGGCTACGACATCGGGATTGCCAACTATTCCTCGAGTTTCTGGTACTCCAACCCGGTGGATGAGTGGCGCAAAATTCTGACAGAATATCCGTCAGTGGAAGGGTAGGGATTCTTTCTGATCGAATACCGGCTTTCCGGTTAAAATTCACCCATGCCCAACCGCGTCTACTTCGGTGACAACCTCCCCATCCTGCAATCTCTTCCCGCGGAGTCTGTTGATTTGGTCTACATTGACCCGCCGTTCAACACCGGCAAGACCCAGGCGCGCACACAGATCCGCACCGAACGCAGTGAGAACGGCGACCGCACCGGCTTTGGCGGACGGCGCTATGAGACGGTCAAGATCGGCTCCAAGGGGTATGCCGACATTTATGATGATTACCTGGCCTTCCTCGAGCCGCGGCTGGATGAAGCCTTCCGCCTGCTGAAACCTGACGGCAGCCTGTATTTCCACATCGATTACCGCGAAGTGCACTATTGCAAGATCCTGCTGGATGCCATTTTCGGACGGGAGAGCTTCCTGAACGAGATCATCTGGGCGTATGACTACGGCGGGCGGTCAAAGGACCGTTGGCCCGCCAAGCACGACAACATTCTTTTGTATGTCAAAGACGCTGCCCGCTACACCTTCAACCGCGACGCCGTTGACCGTATTCCCTACATGGCGCCCGGACTGGTGGGCGAAGACAAGGCATCGCGCGGCAAGCTGCCAACTGACACCTGGTGGCATACCATCGTCCCCACCAATGGCAAAGAGAAGACCGGCTACCCCACCCAGAAACCGCTGGGCATCCTGCGGCGCATCATCAGCGCGTCATCCAACCCCGGCGGCGTGGTGCTGGACTTTTTCGCCGGAAGCGGCACCACCGGCGCCGCCTGCCTGGAACTCGGACGGGAATTCATCCTGGTCGACAACAACCCCCAGTCGCTGGACGTGATGCGCAAACGTTTCGCGGATGTTCCCGATATCCAGTGGCTTTAATTAGCAGATCACCCGGACCGGTTGCCAGTCTCCGGTGGTGATGGTTTGTCAGCTCTTTACCCTCTTTTTATGGTCATGGCCGGTCCTTTCACCTATTATCACTGTAGCAAAAACCGGATAACAACGACGATGGAGGGAAACAGATGAAAAAACTTGAAACGGTCCAGCATATGGGGAAATCGATCTTTGTTCTTGACCTGACGGATGCCAATCCAAATAACGTGAAAGAGATCACCGAAGACGCCCAGGTCAAGATCGCCTCAGCCCCCCCGAAAAGCGCTCTGATCCTGACCGATGTGACAGGCGCTGTGTACAATAATGTCAGTTCAACAGCCATCAAAGATTTTTCTTCGAAGAATACACCATACGTGAAAGCGTCGGCTGTGGTTGGCGCAGACGGCTTGCGGGCGGTCCTTTTGCAGGCGGTGGCAGCCATTACCAAACGGGAGTTCAAAACCTTCAACACGCGGAATGATGCCCTGGATTGGCTTGCCAATCACAACTGATCTCTTCCGTCTTTTCCGTCATTATCACTAAATACTCTCAGGCAGCCCATTCGGTCACCCGGCAGGGCTGTCTGAGGTCATGGATTCAGCCGTCCATCCACCTTACAGCCACTTGACTCAAACCCTATAAAACGCCTAACATAGAGTTAATCGACATCCGAATGTTGAAGACGGTATCCCATCCGTTTAATCAGACCTTCAACAACATCTTTCGGATCCGTTATCTTCGATGCGCTCCTGTCAGGTCTCTGATACCGGGCATCGGTACACATCCATCCATCCAACGTTACACATTTATCTATCTTGTATCATCATTTTTCTACCCGGAACGGAATACCGTTAACAAGCAAGAAACCGGTCCGGGGAACAAGGAGGTTGGATGGCGAACGCGCATAGAATTGACCGGGATACGATCCCGATGGCCGGACAGGAATTGACAATCGTCCGGGTTTTTGACGCGCCCCGTGACCTGGTATGGCAGTGCTGGACCGAACCCGAGCGCCTGATGCAGTGGTGGGGCCCCAGGGATCACCTGATGACGATTGCCACCCTGGACCTGCAATCCGGCGGAGTATTCCATTACTGCCTGAGATCCCCCGGCGGGCAGGAGACATGGGGATTGTTTACCTACATGTCAATCGATGAACCGGAAAAACTCGTCTTCTTGAATTCTTATTCCAATATCACCGGCGCCATCATTCGTCATCCGACGAATAATACGTGGCCCCTTGAAGTATTCAATATCTTCCAGTTCACTGAAGCCGGCTCGAAGACCATTTTCTCGATGAAAAGCAGGCCGTACAACGCGACCGCCGCCGAGCACATGACATACCTGGACAACCGGCAGAACATCAAAGCGGGAACCGCCGTTACCTTCGAACAACTTGACCGGTATCTTTCGACCGTATACAAGTAGAGAGGGACTTATGGCTGCTCAATTTTCCATGAAAGCTGAACCGCATTCTCAAGAGATCATCACGGTATGCGTGATCAACGCGCCACGCGAACTGGTCTTCAATGCCTTCATTGATGCCGGTCTGGTGGAACGCTGGTGGGGACCCAGGGACCTGCGAACCATTGTCGACGCGCTGGATCCGTGGCCGGGTGGAAAATGGCGTTTTCTCCAGTATGACGCGAACGGGGGGGAATACGCTTTTTCCGGTGTGTACCATACCATCCAGGAACCGGAACGGATCGTTCAAACCTTTGAATTTGAAGGCAATCCGGGACATGTGATCCTGGATACCGTGATTTTCGAAGACCTGGATGGGCAGACAAAGATCATTGACCAATCCGTTTTCCAATCCATTGCCGACCGCGACGCCATGCTCGGGGCGAACATGGAAGCCGGCACATCCGAATCAATGGACGCGCTGGCTGAACTGATGGCCGCCATGAGAAAAGCCCCCGTATAAGCCGGTAATTGAAAGATAAACCACCTCTGTCCAATGGCGGCAATTAAGTAGAGAGCCGCACCAGCCAGCAGGAGTGAACCATGATTACAGTCCGAGATCTACTCATGACCAAGAGCGGGGATATCTGGTCTGTCACCCCGGATACATCCGTTCTGGATGCCCTAAAACTACTGGCTGAAAAGGATATTGGCGCGCTAGTGGTGCTCAAAGATGGCAAGATTTCCGGTATCGTTTCAGAACGCGATTTTGTCCGCTCGCTGGCACGTACGGGCAAATGCCTGCTGGAATCCCCTGTTTCGCACTATATGGTTAAGGAAGTGTTCACCGTTTCACCAACAGAAACAATCGATCAATGTATGCAGACCATGACAGAGAAACATATCCGCCACCTGCCGGTACTGGAACATGACAGACTGGTGGGGGTCATCTCGATCGGTGATGTAGTGCGGGAAATGATCACACACAAGCAATTGACCATCGAACAATTGCAGGACTATATTATGGGCCGCACTTTCTCAGGGTAAATAGATCAAAAAACGCCGGGAGATTTTCCGGCTTCCAGCTTCCAGGAAACCACTATTACTTCATCCCGACTCCGCCCATCGACATGGCACCGGCTCCCACTGTGGCCATTTCATTGCGAACGGTCTGGTACAGGCTTTCCGCTTTCAGGTCAGTGATGGTGTAACAAGGGGCTTTGAGGTGGTCTGCCAGCACTTTGGCCAATCCCTGGTCAAAGGCGGCGTGTTCCATATTGATGACCACACTGTGGATCTTCTCTTCCGCCAGCATTTCAGCCAACATGTTGGTCTCCTCCTGGGGAGACATGTGCCCCATGGAGACATTGCCCGCCCCGTCCGTCAAAACGATGAGTAACGGTTGGATTTCAGGATGAAGCGTGGCTTCGCGGTGGAGCACTTCGAGTGCCATCTGCAAACCCGCCGGCAACGGGGTCTTCCCGCCCACAGGTATCTCGGAAAGCGCACGCTGTGCCAGTTGCACCGAGTTGGTGGGTGGCAGAATGAGAGTGGCGCGGTCTTTCTGAAATACGATCAAACCCACCCTGTCACGGCGCTGGTAGGCATCTGTCAACAGGGATAATATGGCGCCCTTGGTGGCTGCCATGCGTTCCGCCACAGCCATCGACCAGGATGCGTCCACCAGGAAAAGCACCAGGTTGGCCGCGCGCCGTACGCGTACCTTGCGCATATAATCATCCGGTTTTACGGCAAATGCCACACGTGTCCGCTGTTCGCCGCGGCTGCGTTGATGCGGCGCGGCAGCCCGGATGGTGGCATCAAAAGCCAGGTCAAACGGTTTGCCGGGTGTAGGCCGGGCCTGGACATACCGTCCACGTGCCTGTTCGGTCTTGGTGCGGGATCGCCGTCCGCCCTGTTTGCGGATGATCTGGTCCAGCGGTGTATCCAGCTTGCGCGGATTGAACGATTCGCCGATCTTGGTCTTCTCACCACCATCCCACCAGTGGGCTGTGGCATCCTGGAAAACCTGCCTGGCGGCTTCATCCGGCGGTTTCAGTTCAGGCCGCTCTTCAACCTGAACATTCTCGCTTACTTTTTTTTTACATCATCAGACGCGTTTTCGTCCGGTTCCTGTTCCTGCTCGGGTTGTCCTTTGTTTGAAGCGCCCTGGAGCGATTCGATCCGTTCCTGCAAGTCTTCCATGGTCATTTCCGATTGCATGAAAGGACCGCGCTTCAAGCGGTGCGGTAGAGCCAGTTCAGCCGCCATGGCGATATCACGGTCGGTTACCGATGTGCGACCTTCAATCGCGGCCTGAGCGCGGGCGGCTTTCAGAATGACCAGGTCAGCGCGGTGACCGTCAACATTCAACGAGGCGGTCAGTGAAGCAATGGAGACCAGATCACGCTTGGTATAACCCACACGGTCAACCAGTTTGCGCGCGTCTCCGATTTGTTTGGAGATCTCAGCTTCTTTGGTTTCCCATTTCTTCCGGAATTCTTCCGCCGAGGCTTCAAACTCAAGGTTGCGTTCCATGATCGTCACGCGTTCACGGGAGTCCCGGATGCCGTGAATATCCACGGAAAGCGCGAAGCGGTCCAGCAACTGGGGACGCAAATCCCCCTCTTCGGGGTTCATGGTTCCCACCAGGATAAAGCGGGCCGGGTGCGAGAATGAAATACCTTCACGCTCCACAATGTTCATACCCATGGCAGCTGAGTCCAGCAATACGTCAACCACATGGTCATCCAGAAGATTGACCTCGTCAATGTACAGCAATCCACGGTTGGCGGCAGCCAGTACACCCGGTTCGAAGTGACGTTCTCCCTTTTGGATGGCTTTTTCAATATCCAAAGTACCCACCACCCGGTCTTCTGTGGCTGAAACCGGCAGGTTTACGAACGGGGTTGGCCGGGTATTCACGGGCAGTTCTTCTCCACGGGCAACCCGCTCGCGGCATTCGGTGCACAGGGTGGCCGGATTGTCCGGATCGCACCCGAAACGGCAATCGGTGACAACTTTAACATTGGGGAGAAGTTCGGCAAGGGCACGTGCCGCGGTGGATTTGGCGGTTCCGCGTTCACCCCGGATGAGCACGCCCCCAATGCGGGGATCGACGGCATTTAAAACCAGGGCACGGCGCATCCGTTCCTGGCCTACTATCGCAGTAAAGGGAAAAATGTTTGGCATACAGTAAATTTCCTTCAATGATTGTCTGGCGACTTGCAAGTGTACCACCAAAAAACCGGCGCGTGACCGGTCTGTAGAGGCCCTGTAGAGGCCCTGATTATTTAGTCATCTTAACATTTTTACGTCATTTATACCGTCGGGGAAGCGTTCAAGGGGGTATAATTTGGTTGCTGGAGACAGGATGAATAACAAGATCCGTGTACTGGTAGCAAAACCCGGTTTGGACGGACACGATCGCGGGGCGAAAATTGTCGCCCGCGCGTTGCGTGATGCCGGGATGGAGGTCATCTACACCGGCCTGAGGCAGACACCTGAAATGATTGTTGAAGCCGCCCTCCAGGAAGACGTAAACGCAATCGGGCTCTCCATTCTTTCCGGCGCACACATGACACTGGTTCCGCGCATTCTCGAACTGATGAAACTGAACCGCCTGGGGGATATTCCGGTTTTTGTTGGCGGCATCATTCCCGATGAAGATATGGTCCAATTGAAAGAAATGGGGGTTGCCGGTATTTTTGGACCGGGAACCTCAACTGAAGACATCATTTCTTCCGTACGGCTGGCTATGTCCGGCACGGCGGAAGGGTAAGGATCAACCAGAGCACCATGAATCAGGTTGACGCCCTTCTGCAAGGTGACCGGCTTGCGCTGGCGCGTACCCTTACCCAGATTGAAAACGATACTCCGGAAAGCCGGCGCACGCTGGATATTCTGTTCCAACATGCCGGCAAGGCGCATATTGTTGGCGTCACAGGGCCTACAGGTTCCGGAAAATCCACGTTGGTCAATCAGCTCGCCCGTGAATTCCGGCACCCGAATGACAGCCGTAAACCGGCCAGGGTTGCCATTCTGGCAGTTGATCCCACCAGTCCATTCACCGGCGGAGCAGTACTGGGAGACCGCGTTCGCATGCGTGATCTCTCCGGTGATGAAGGTGTTTATATCCGTTCTGTTGCCACACGCGGCACCCTTGGCGGCCTGTCGCACGCCGCGTCTGAAATGGTCACCGCCATGGATGCCGCAGGATTTGACATCATTCTGATTGAAACAGTAGGCGTCGGACAATCCGAGGTGGAGATTGCCCGCCTTGCTCACACGGTCCTGCTGGTTGAGAATCCGGGAGCGGGTGACGATATCCAGGCGATCAAAGCCGGGATACTGGAAATTGCCAGTGTGATCGCTATTAATAAGGCCGATCATCAAGGTGTGGAACAGACCGAACAAACACTGCGTGCCATGCTGGATATGAATCCCGCCGGGCAGGCGTCCTCGAGCAATTTCCACCACTTCATGGAGACGGAATTGCCGGTCAATCTTCCACCGGCTCCTCCGGTACCCGCCTGGGAGATCCCGCTGATCCGTACCGTGGCCACCACGGGTGAAGGGATAACCGGTATCGTTTCAGCTCTGTCCGCCCACCTGGAATATTTAAAATCCAGCGGCCAATGGCAAGCCCAGCAGAAGAAACGATTGCGCCGCGATCTTGAGAATCTGATCCGTGAAGTGCTATTCCAAACCTGGCTCTCCCGCATGAATCCACAGGAATATGACCGGGCATTGGACCGTCTTTTTACCCGCACAATCTCTCCTTTCCACCTGGCGGAAGAGCTTGTCGTATCTGATTACACCCAAAAAACGCCGCCAATCCAATTAAAATAAACCACTGACTTTATCTGGAGGAATGATCTTATGGAACGAACCCTAATCGGTGATTTGCGCAGCAAAATTGGACAGACTGTTACTGTTCAGGGCTGGTTGCAGGTATTGCGTGACCAGAAGAAAATGCAATTTCTGGTTCTGCGGGACCAGACCGGAGCCGTACAGATCGTAGTGGAGAAAGCTGCGAGTCCCGATCAGGCTGCCGTAATCTCAGCATGCGGTGTTGAATCCGCCCTGACGATCACGGGCAAAGTGATTGATAATCCAAT
>CAYRHB010000101.1:0-13391 GCA_964424035.1 uncultured Leptolinea sp. | reverse complement strand
GGCAGCAGGGGGTAAGCGGTATTTTGGAAAGCGATGAGATGTTCATAAAACCGGAAGGATTCGACCAGTTACATAACCGCGGAGGTGGCCAGCACCGGCTGCGCGCGGATGAGGGTAAATGGAAACCACTGGGGATCGGCTCCGGGAAGGAAGAATCCTGATCTGAAACAATCCGGTGATCAGCCGGAAGGAGAATTCCATGCACTATCGCAGGCTCGGGCATACCGGGTTAAAAGTCAGTGAAATATCATTGGGGTCCTGGGTTACATTTGGCTCCCAGATACCTGAAGAGACCACCATGGATCTGGTAAAGGCTGCCTATGATCAGGGAGTCAATTTTTTCGATTGCGCGGATGTATATGCCAACGGAGAAGCTGAAATTGTGCTGGGTAAGGCCATCCGTAATTTTCCGAGGGAAAACCTGGTAATTTCTTCCAAAGTTTTCTACCCGACTTCACAAGGACCCAATGGGCGCGGATTGTCACGCAAGCACATAACCGAATCCATTGACGCCTCGTTGAAACGGTTGAACCTCGATTATCTCGACCTGTATTATTGCCACCGGTTTGATCCGGATACCCCGATCGAAGAAGTGATCCGGACCATGGATGATCTGGTTCACAGAGGAAAAGTGTTGTACTGGGGTACATCCGAATGGGAAGCCGGACAAACGGCCCAGGCGTATGGCCTTGCCCGGCAGTACTGGCTTATTCCGCCGTCGATGGAGCAGCCGCAATATAACCTGTTCCACCGTCGCCGCGTTGAATGGGAACTGGCACCGCTTTGTAAGGATTTTGGATTGGGATTAACCACGTACAGCCCGCTTTTCTTCGGGATCCTTACCGGTAAATATAACGAGGGGATACCCGATGGTTCACGTGCAGCCATGCAGGATATGGGATGGATTCGCGACCAACTCACTCCACGCAACATTGCCCGGGTGCGTCAGATCACTGATCTGGCCGAAGAATTGGGTATGACTACGGCACAGCTTTCCATCGCATGGATCTTGCGGCGCAAAGATGTCAACTCGGTGATCACGGGGGCGACCCATCTTGAGCAACTGGATGAAAACCTTGGCGCGGCGGATATGGTGACCCTGCTAACCGATGATGTGCAGGAACGCATTGAACAGATCATGGGCGATACGACTGAGTAAGCGTTTCTTGAGAAAAATAAGTACCGGGAATCTGGTTATTTTCCCGGTACTTTCTAGTTTTGATGAAAATGGGCAGGGGGGATTAGATTCCAGCCTGTGTACCGGCAACCGTTTCTGTATCGAATTATGCCTTTCGGCTGATTCGAACACGGCTGAGATTAATCACAAGCATGGCAAACGCATAGATGGCGATCAACCATACACTGGGATTGGGGCCCAACCGGGTAAGGATGACACCCTGTAATGGCGGAAGGAACATTCCCCCCAGGCTGGCCAACGCTACGATCAATCCGGCAGCCTTGCCGGATGCTTCCCGGAATAATGAGGCGCTGATGGAGAAGGTGGTGGGATAGATCGGCCCGAAGAAGAAACCGGTCATCAAGACTGCGGAAATGGTAAGTGGCAAACTGCCGGTTGAGGAGGCCAGGAGTAGTCCGCCGATTCCGGAACCGGCCAGACTGATTTGCATTAGACGGTCAGAGGTCCATAGCGTCCCCAGGTAGGCTCCGACGAGACGCCCAAGAGTGAGAGCCATCCAGAAACCGGAGACTACCAGAGCGGCTTTGTCCGCCTCAAGGGGCGTTGTCCTCTGGACATACGTTGACGTCCAACCGCCCATACTATTTTCGGCGCCAACATACAGGAAGAGGATCAGGCCGGCGATCCAGAGAAGGGGTGAGCGGTAGAAGGGTTTTTCCTGTGATGCAACCGTCCTGTTCTGTGCTGCAACCGGAGAAAGAAGGAAAAGGGCAATAAACGGAATGGAGGCAAGCACCACACCGATACCCAACCAGATAACTGGAATGCCGGTATTCCAACGGTTGATGGTTAAACTGGCAATGGCCGGTCCGACCACGGCACCGACTCCAAAGAAAAAGTTCACCAGGTTAACGGCAGCCACACTCCGTTCCTGGAATACCCGCGCCACTAACAAATTTACGCTGATATCCACCGCGCCATGTCCCAACCCTGCCAGCAGACCACAGGCCAGCAAAAGTGGAAGAGAACGGCTTAAGGTCACGCCGATCATGCCAACACTCATAATCACCAGACCGGTAATTAATACCGGACGAGGACCGAATTTATCGGTCAGCGTACCGCATCCGATCTGTGCCAGGAACGCCCCGAGGAATAAAGCTGTGAAAATGGCCCCCACCGCCTCAAGGGTCGATAATGTGTTACCGGCCAGGTCCGGAAGGACGGGTCCGATTGTAGCGGTGAGAATCCCCAATGCAATAAAAACTATGCACGCTAAAATGATGGTTGCCTTTGGTGTTTTCATTCTATCTCTTTCAGTAATAGCCACGGATGAACCGCGGTTGACAATTCTATAATTAAATACGATAATACATGCAAATAAACGCAATGTCAAGCAACAAACCGCAAAATAACGCAATTGTAAGGAGCAGATCATGCTAAAGGAAGAACGTCAGCAAATTATTATGGAGACCTTGCGGCGGGAAGGAAAGATCATCGCGGCTGACCTTTCTGCCGCCATCCTGGTTTCGGAAGATACCATCCGTCGTGATTTGCGTGATCTGGCTGATGCCGGCCTGATTCAGCGCGTACATGGCGGTGCTTTGCTGCGGTCACCGGCAGGTGCGAGTTACAAAGAACGCCAACTGATGAGCGGCAGTGCCAAGGTGGCGATTGCGAAGGCCGCCGTATCACTGGTACGAAACCGTCAGGTGATCATTCTTGACGGTGGCACGACAACGCTCGAGATTGCCCGCCGCTTGCCCATCGGGTTGCGGGCAACAATTGTAACCAACAGCCCGCCGGTGGCTGTAGCCCTGGCAGACTACCCTGAAGTCAGGGTGGTGGTGATCGGCGGTCATCTGCTCTCACCCTCACAGGTAACCATTGGCGCGGCGGCAGTGGAGGCTTTTTCAGCCATCCATGCCGATCTGTGCATGCTGGGTGTGTGCAGCCTGCATCCCGAATTGGGGGTGAGTATCCCGGATTATGAAGAATCACTGGTGAAACGCATCATGGTGTCCAATTCAGCGGAAGTGGCAGCCCTGGCTACGCTTGACAAGCTGGGGACCGGAGCGCCGTACACTGTTGCGCCGATCTCGGACCTGACGTACATCATCACCGAACCGGAGGCGCAGGATGAGGTGCTTGCGCCTTATTCTGCGAAAGGCATCACCATCATGAAGGGGAAGGCGTGAATTTTTTTTGCATGTTGGGCTGCGACCCATCCTGCAGATAACCCGTCATCCTGAGCGGAACCGAGGAATCTCCCTCAGATTGGAATTGTTGAAAATTCAAAGAAACCCTACAATGCTCGTTAAAGAAGATTTCTTTCCGGAAGAAGTATCCCTGTCGGGCTGGGGGACGAAGAATCTGGTGTGGCAACCATTGTATAGGCAAGGAAGATTTTCGGATGTTTCGCCCCAACCTGTGTTGAAATCGATCCATGTATCCGGGGAGCAATCATAGTTCTGTTGCAAGGTAGAATCAACCAAAATTTCTCCTGTCACCTATGTATGACCAAGTTCCGGCTGTTTTAACGAGAACGATATAAGGTTCAACATTCATATAGAAGGAAATGGTTAACTATTGCCCAAAAGAAATTTTTTCCCTGACCCAATCCAATATTTTCTCCTCAGCGTGATCCTCTGGTTCGTTGTGGATTTCGGGACCGCCGGTGGATATCGACTCGCGTATTACGAAAAAATCTGGCCTACGGTCCTGTTTTTCTACCTGGGTTTTCCATTGCTGTTTTCCATTCTTATATATAAATTTGGTGTGGGTGATAAAGGATTATTCCTGGGAACGCTCATAACCATATTCATTATTGAAATTCTTTTTACCCGAAATCCATTGTTGATGAGTTTTCCCACACTGTTCTGGGGAATACCCGTTGCTGTATTGATATATATCCCGCTGGTCTTTTTTTCCCTCTGGATTGTAAAAAGAGAGGTGATAAAGCACCTGCCGCTAATCATTATATTGACAGGGATTGAATTATTAATTACAACACTCACGATTTTTGGATGAGGAAAGACATAAGCAAGAAGCCACGGAAAATTTGGAATTTACCAACAAACAAAAAGGAGCCTCCATGATCCAGACCATCAATCTCAAAAACAAATTTAATAAAATAAGCGAATACTGGCACCCGGGAATTGTGGGTGAATTGAACGATTCCCACCTCAAACTGGCCAAGCTGAAAGGGGAATTCCTCTGGCATCACCATGATGTGGAAGATGAGTTGTTCATGGTGATCAAGGGGAGTCTGGTGATCAAGCTGCGAGATGGCGATGTCCGGATAGGCGAAGGTGAGTTTGCCATCATTCCACATGGTGTGGAGCATATGCCGGTGGCGGAGGAGGAAGTCCACGTTTTGTTAATGGAACCCAAAACCACACGGAACACCGGAAATGTGGAGAACGAACGCACTGTGGAGACTGACTGGTTGTAGAAAAATGCGGTACACTTGCCGCACTATGGACAAAGAACAGAACCGAAGTTTCCAGATCATTGCCGCACTCGGAGCGGGTGTTTTCTTATTCTTCATTACGCCCAATCTAAAGGGTGCTCAAAATGCCGCCATGCTCTCAGCGTTCGAGATCGATGAGTTCGCGCAATATCCAAACCTCATCGGGATGTTGACGCCGGGCGCCACACTATATGAAACAATCAGGCATTTTCTGATCTACCTGCATTATTTCTACGGTTACCCCTTCTACTTTTTCTCGGCGTTGGCTGTATTGCCATTAAAAGCGATATACGGCGGGGACTGGCTGCGACATACGGATGTGATCGTAGCTGTGCTGCGACAGGTGATCAATGTCGGGCCGATGATCCTGTCCGCCGGTTTGTTGACCTATATTCAAACCCGTTTCCGCGATCAGTGGCGGTCCATCGGGTTGTTTGTTTTCCTGCTGCTGATCCCGGCGGCGCTGGTCAACAACCTGTGGTGGCATCCAGACGGTCTGGCGGTGCTGTCAGCCGTGCTGGTGTTGTTCTTTCTGGACCGTGACGCGTTACGCCTCGGAAGATCCTTCTTCATTGCCGCCGCGATCTGTGGAGTGGCTGTGGGAATTAAATATACCGGGGTATTCTTCGCCCTTTCCATTCCTGTCTATATCATCTGGGCCTGGGTGACCCAAAAATACCCGGTCCGCCGGGTGGTCACGGCGGCGGGTGGATTTCTGGCTATCATGTTGCTGGTTGTGATCATCAGCAACCCGTTGCTGCTTTTCCCACAGGAGCGTGACGCGCTGATCGAATACCAGAAACTGCAATTCCAGCAAACATCCATGGGAATTCTCCAATCAAATCCGCAGCCATACTTTGCCGGATATCCGGCGGATTTCCGTTTCCATTATGGAGAGCTGGAATTTCTGATGATGTGTTTTGGCGGCCTGTTGGTGGCCCTTTTCTTTTCAAAAAAACGCTGGTATTACGCAGTTCTTCTGGCTTTTATCATCCCGATGACATTGACCATCAATTTCTCAGCCACACGGCGTACGCATTATTTCCTGCCCGTGGTACTTCCATTGGTCTCCTGCCTGAGTGTACTGCTTCCAGGCAAGGGAAAGGAAGAAGAGGAGAACCGGGTTAAGTCTTCAAATGTGATCCAGTTTGTGACGGTGGCATTAATGGCGTATCAGGCATATCTGTTCTTTCCGCGTGACCGGCAAATCTATACTGACGCGGTTAACAAAGAAGAACAGTCTGCATCGATAAATTTCTACCGGAAAGTTCTGGACGCCCTCCCGTCCGGGTTTGATTCACAACAGCGGGTGGTTTACCGTGATTGGAAAGTATATTTCCCGCCGGGCGGTAATTACCTGACCGAGATGACGTGGGATATGCCAACGATGGATTACCTGGAGGAAATTGACCCTGATGTTCTACTTTTGGACAGGGAAAATATCACCCTCTATTCCAGCCCGAATTCTGTTGAGAATTCTGTTAATCCGGGGAATACCGAACCCATTCATGAGTTTTACCAGGCAGCGGATGGGAATGTGCTTCCCGGATATTCCCTTTTCTATGAAAATCCTTTCGGGATGGCATTCGTAAAAAGCGATGTGAAGTAAAAAAGAAACCTTCCGGAATAAAAAACAGGTGGACGCAGGTCCACCTGTTTTCATATGACATTCTTGCTCATCTAAAACCCGGTTTGATCAACTCCGGAGTTTTGCGCCGAGTTCCTGTTCTACCCGTTTGACGATTCGACCGCGAACCAGGGCGACTTCCTGATCGGTCAGGGTGCGATCGGGGGATTGGTAGGTGAGGCTGTATGCCAGGCTCTTTTTGCCTTCACCGATCTGGGCACTGCGGAAGATATCAAACAATGTAACATCCACCAGATTTTTACCCCCGGTCTGCCGGATCATGGCTTCCACCTGCCCGGCGGGGAGGCTCTCATCAACGGTTAGTGCCAGATCTTCAAGGACCGGTGGGTACGCCGGGACCGATTCGATGGTATGAAGCTCGGGGATGGCATTCAGTAGAGCTTCGAGGTCGATATCGGCGGCCAGAACCGGATTTTGCAAAAAATCGTAGCGTTCCTTCACCAGCGGATGGATTTCACCGAACACTCCGAGCGTCACATCACCGCACATCCAGGCAGCGCACTTACCGGGATGGTATCCATCTTCAGAAACCGGTGAGAATGACAAATCTTCAAGATGAAGGCTGTCCCCCAGTTCTTCCAAAATACCTTTGAGGTCAAAGAAATCCATGACCGCGTTGCTCTTCTGATCCCATGCCGCATTTTCACGTCTGCCCGAGAGCGCAATGGCCAAACGGCGGGGTTCCGCAGGAAGCAATTCATTTTCACGGGGCAGGTAAGTCTGACCGATCTCGAACAGTCTCAACTGGTCAGAGAGACGGATGTTCTTTTCCAGGATTTCCAGCACCGAAGCCAGGACACTGCGCCGCATAACCCGGCGGTCAACGGCGATGGGATTTTGCAGGGTGACATATTCCGGATCATCAGCGGATCTGTCAATCGGTTGAAGCCAACGGGCTTCCCGATCGGGAGCCGTCATCCGGTAAGACATGATCTCCTGCAACCCGAATTTTGCCAGTTGATCCCGCACCAGCTCTTCCAATTCAAGCGACGGGTTATTGCGCTGCGGCGGCATTTCATCGATCAGACGGGTCGCGGGAATATTGTCATACCCATACATTCTTGCAACCTCTTCCATCACATCTGCCACGCCGATGATCTCCTCACCGATATCCAGGCGATAGGGTGGAGTTTTCACTTCAACAGAATCACCTTTGACTGTGCAGACAAATTCGAGCGGCCTCAGCAGATCCGCGATCTTCTCGGCGGATAGCTCAATCCCCAGCCAGCGGGTGACATCCGCCGTGGTGACCGTAACCACCGGATCCTTTGCCGGAAGCGGATATTCATCCACCAGGTCGGCGTAGATCTCACCACCGGACCATTCTGCCATACGGTCAAGGCATAGGTTGACCGCGTCAGGACACATGGCGGGATGGATGCCACGCGCGAAACGGAATGATGCCTCTGATTTCAATTTCAGGTAGCTCATCGTCTTACGGATGTTGATAAAATTCCAGGCTGCACCTTCCAACAGGACGGTTGTTGTTTCTTCTGTGATCTCAGACTCAAGGCCGCCCATCACACCGGCAACACTTAACGCGCCCCGGGTATCGCAAACCAGTACGGAATAATCTTTGAGCTCGCGCTCCACGTTATCCAGGGTGGTCAGCTTTTCGCCTTCAGCCGCCGTCCGCGTGATTATGGTGGGTTGTCCGCTGCCAATGCGTTTGACCAGTACATCGTAATCAAATGCATGCAGTGGTTGTCCGGTTTCCAGCATCACATAGTTGGTGGCATCAACCAGGGCATTGATCGGACGCATACCGGCCAGACGCAGGCGCCGTTGGATCTTGTACGGACTCTGCATGTGCTGGCAGTTGGCGATCATACCCACGGCAAAGCGGGGATTGAGTTCAGGATTGGTGATCTCAATGGACACCTTGCCCTTGATGGATGGACCGGTAGCTTTGTGAACCGGAACAGGTTTTTTCAATGGTTTACCGGTCAGGGAGGCAACCTCACGGGCGACACCGATCACACAGGCATTGCGGATCATGTTCGGGAGTATGGAGATATCAAAAACGGCATCCCCGATGTAATCAACCAGAGGCATACCCGTGGGCGCGTCCGCCTCGAAAAAGATCACACCTTCGTGTTCTTCAGAGATCCCGAGTTCCTTTTCCGAACACACCATGGAGTAGGATTCCACTCCGCGGATCTTGGCGCGTTTCAGGGTGGTGAGTTCAAGCCCATTGGCATGTCCGTCATATAAGACGGCACCTTCTTTCGCGTAGGCAACCTTGATCGGTTCAGCCAGCGGACCCTGTCCCTTGAACGGGTACAGGTTGGGAGCGCCGGTGAGAACCACATGATCTGTCTGACCGTCTTTCAATTTGCACAGGACCAGACGGTCGGCATTGGGATGGGGCAAAACTTCGTCGATCTGAGCGACCACGATCTTGTCACGGTCCCACTCCAGTCCGGAGAACTTGAATTCACTGTGGTCGGAATGCGGGATCGACAAACCCACAGTATGGATTTCATCCACTTCCAGACCGGCCATGGTCAACAAACGTGCCAGTTGATCAAGGGGAAGGTCGATATCGACGTAATCTTTTAACCAGCTGAGAGGTACTTTCATGAAAACTGCTCCAGGAATCGGATGTCATTTGCCCAGAAATTGCGGATGTCATTGATCTTGTTGCGCAGGATGGAGATCCGTTCCGGCCCCATGCCAAATGCGAAACCGGAGTATTCGGCAGGGTCATAACCGCCGTTCCTCAGTACTACCGGGTGGATCATGCCGCAACCCAGAATCTCAAGCCAGCCGGAATTTTTACAGATGGCGCAACCCGCACCATGGCAAACGAAACATTCCACATCCATCTCGCCGCTCGGTTCAGTGAACGGGAAATATGAAGGACGCAGCCGGGTGCGGGCATTGGCTCCAAAGAGCCGGCGGGCGAAATCGGTCAGTGTGCCCTTCATATCACCGAGGGTGACGTGTTTTCCGACCATGATCCCTTCCACCTGGTGGAATTGGATCTCAGAGCGGGCGCTGATCTGCTCGTAACGGTAGCACATACCCGGAAGAATGACCCGGATGGGCTGCGGACAGTATTCGCGCATCACATGCACCTGGCCGGGGGAGGTGTGGGTACGCAGGATGACACCCGGTTTGGTTGTGTAAAATGTATCCCACATATCGCGGGCAGGGTGATAGGCCGGGATATTCAGCAGTTCAAAGTTGAATTCGTCCGTTTCCACATCGCGGGCACGGTACACCTGGAAACCCATATCCCCAAAAATGCGGTAGATTTCGCGCAGCATCATGGTTTGCGGGTGCAGCCGGCCGTGAGTGGGTCGCCGGCCGGGGAGTGTAGTATCCACCGCGCCTTCGGTCAGGTTCCTGCTTAATGAAGCTTTCTTAATGACATCCGCATGCTCTTCCAGGGCGGATTCAAACTCTTTCTTAACCTGGTTTACCCGTTCGCCAACCAGTGGACGGACTTCGGCGGGGACCGTTTTCATCTGGCTGAAGATCTGGGTCATGGGCGCGCTGCGGCCCAGATTGGCCACCTTCCAGGCTTGCAGCCCGGATTCGTCCTGGACAGCCTGCAGGGTAAAAATACCCCTTTGCCGCAGTTCTTCCAGTTCATTTAATATGGGATGATCCTGCATTCTTTCTCCTTCACTTAAAAATAAAAACTCCACCCCGTCAAGGGACGGGATGAAGTCCGTGGTACCACCCTTGTTGGCAGCCGAGCTGCCCGCTTGGTGCCAGAAGGCTGTATTTGAATAAATACCTGGCGGCCGGATAACGCTGGCAAAACGGAACGGGTTACTTCAACTGTTCACCCGGTCGGCTCGGGAGCGAACTTCAACTGATTTCTTCCGAATGCGCTTTGCAGCGGTCTTTCGATCCGGCGCATTTCTCTGGCGGTGCCTGTCAGCCTACTCTTCTCTTTCACAGCCTTTTTTGTATTGTACCCTGATAATATCTCGGAAAGGTGAATTGTGTCAAGAGCTAAGCCCTGCAGGGAATATCCATGTGTTTCTTTTGTAAAGCAGATTCGTCGGTCTTTCCGGGAATCCTGCTGATAAAAAAGGGCTACTATTGATCCGCCAGATTGACCTGGCCGGTTAGCACATCCTCTTTTATGATCTCGCCCATGCGGTCCGGTTCTTCGAACATCGGGCTGTGCGCGGAGTTCATAAATGTATAGAAACCTTTCACCGGTGCTTCCAATCTGTCAAAATAGCGTTTTGCCAGCTCATAATTGACTGTGTAATCAAAAATTCCGTGGAAAAAGTAAACAGGAACAGTAACTTCCGTAACGACAGTATTCAGATCAGTGGACAGTTGCTGATTGAAAGTGGTGCTGCCGAAAGATATTTTCCCGCGCCATAGACCGATCTTCTCGCCCACCGTATACTCGCGGAACAGAAAGGAGGGGATCAATAAACCTGTGAGGATCGAATCCATGCCATGCATGGTGCCGATACCCAGACGATGCATACCGGTATCGCGGACAGCTGTGTATGAGGCAGGCAGAGGAATGGTCTGGTCTGTTACGGCAGCTTTTTCCAATTCAGCGACCATTTTCGTGTTTCCCTGTTTTTCGAATTCATCCAGCATGTACGTGTAGGCTGATTTCTCGGATTCCAGTTGATTGGATATTTGGGCGACGGCGATGTAAGCATGATATAGCTCCGGAGCTTGCGCTGCTGCCTGCAACCCGTAAAACGTTCCACCGGAGTGCCCCATTAAAAATATCTTTTTCCGGTCAAATCGATCACATAGATAGTTTGTGACCGCAATCACATCAGAAACCAGCTGACCGGTGGTCATAGTCTCTTTGGAAATGGAAGGATCAAAGGAAATACCCTGACCGAGCATCTCCCACCACACAACTGTGAAATAATCCTCCATACCGGTCGGGTATTGAGCTGTCAGGAAGTAATCGGGAATACCGCCGTGGATATAGAGCAGTACAGGATTTGAAAGATCTTTACCCTTAATGACCATTCCCTGTCTGGTGCCATTAACATCAATGAAAATCTTTTCTGAAATACTTCCAGGACTGGGCTTACCGGATGAATCAAGAATTGGAGCCGGATTCCCGGGGCTGCGGGCAAATAGAAAACCTGTGGCTGCCAGAATGATCAGCAGAAGAATACCAATGATGATATTCATGGGTCGGATTACCTTTCGGGAAAAAGGCTGGGAAGCTGGTCTCTTTTCCATACCTGTTATTGGTGTCTGATATTGGTCAATGGGTTAACTATCTTTTAGGGGAAATGTCATTTTCTGACATCTACGGATTATACATTAGACAGATTGTTATACCGGTCTGGACAAAAAATATGCAGGTTTCTTTTGAATTCATCATCTGTACCAGGCGATAGGTACAGACTGTGAATTTTTCTAATATTAGACCTCCGGAGGTAAGGATTATTTTGGGGGGATTTCTGTAATGTGTTGTTATACCCATAGATATGTACAATGGATATATCAGGTCACAGAAAGGCAACTATGAAACCCGGGAACCTCGTATCAACTCTGCTGGTGATGATTTTCCTGTTCTCCTGCAATTTTTTGAATAATGCGGAAGAGCAGATAAATGTAGAGACCATTGTGTCCGGTACGTTAAATGCCTTTCCGCAAACGGTTGAGCCGGTTAAAACAGGTACGGTCGAACCCGCGCCGACTGCCTTGCCCACACCGCTTCCGGTTGATGTGTGGCACCCTTCCGAATTGCGGGTAGCTTTTATTGGACCCGATCGTAATCTGTATGCCTGGACCCAGACAACCGGGACAAAGCTGATCCTGGATACCGGTAACGCGGTGGATATCCGGATCTCAGGCGACGGCGCTTTAATCGCCATCTTGCGGGAAGGTCAGGACTTCCGGACATCCTTATGGATCATTGGGTTTGACGGCAGTAATTTACGGGAAGTCATAACCTGGAATGACCTGACCGGCTTAAAAACGTCAACCGACAGTCAGGGGACTTCAGCGGTCAATATGCAATGGATACCGGGGACACACCAACTCGCATTTACCACACGGGATCTATTCGAAGGCCCGGGATTGATATTGAACGATGATCTCCTGGTTGTAGATGGGGATACCGGTAGATGGGGATACAGACTCGCATCAGGCAAAGGAGGCATGGCAGCCTTCTCGCCTGATGGAAAATGGATGGCCATCTCGACAGCGGAGAAAATCAGCATCATGGATTTATATGGAAATCCGGCACCATGCCTGCCGTTGACTTTCCTGCCGGTCATGACATACTCGGAATACATGTATTATCCGCAACCTGTCTGGGCGGCCGATGGGAGCCGGCTGGCTGTTGTTATCCCGGCGGCGGACCCATTGGCTGAACCACGTCAACCTTCTTCCATCTGGATCATGGATACGCACAGCGGGAATCCGGTCTTACAGACACAGGTCATCCCGCAATTCCTCGGTCCAGTATCGGTTTCACCGGATCTTCAGAAGTTCTATTATGTCAGGGAAACCGGTCAGCCCGTGGAAAATAAACGTGAAATTCGAACCGCACAGATCAACGGACAAAATGAGAGCATTAATTTCAGCGGTGGAATCCCGATTATGCATGGATGGAAAATGGGCAGTGATGCCTTTGCGTATCAGGCGGCTTCTCAACTGGCTGTCACGGTTAATAGTATGGATGGCTCGATTCGGAACCTGGCCGGAACCGAAGGCGCATTCTGGTTCAGGTGGGTTGATGAATCCCGTTTCATATACGCGAAGAGAACCACTGGAACGGTGGAACTTCACCTTGGCATAGAAGGAGAGGGCAGCCATTTGATAGCCGCCCTCCCCGAATCAGAGATTTTCTACCTGCAGATTGATTATGCCCGCTAACGGTTAGCTGGTAACCAGGGTTCCTTCCTGGCCTCCGAGCAGTACATTCCGCAGGGCTTTTTCATCCCACAGGTTTACCACCAGAATGGGCAGTTTATTTTCCATGCACAGGGTAATGGCAGTCGTGTCCATTACTTCAAGCCGGCGGTTGATCGTATCAATGTAAGTAAGGCGGTCAAATTTTACCGCTTTCGGATTTTTCTTCGCATCGCTGACATAAACACCATCAACCTTGGTGGCTTTGAAAAGCACATCGGCGTAAATCACAATAGCCCGCAAGCCGTCTGCCGTAACAGTGG
>CAYRHB010000100.1:0-13432 GCA_964424035.1 uncultured Leptolinea sp. | reverse complement strand
AAAATTTAAATTGTATTGTAAATATTTTAAAATACATTGGGTATAAGGTGTTTGTTTTTGGTTGGCGTTTTTTTTTAGCATTTTCCCTTCGAACGCTGGGATTCGACTATTCTGCCGTGGGATTGGGAATATAGCAACCTGTCCCTTCAGGCGATATAGCGTGAACAGGAAATCTCTCTGGTTATTGGTCTTTCTGGGAATACTGATATTCTCGGCATATATCCCCCTGAACAACAAGGGGGCTGCCGATGACCACGAGTTGGCCTATAACTCAGTGGATGAAAGCTTTCAATACCCGTTCCTGATCCACATGATCACACCGGGTGAAACCGCCGCTGAAACCCGCTGGCGGTTGATTTCATACGCGCACTACATTTATGGCTATCCGTTTTATGTGGCATCCGCTCTGGTGGCCGCTCCGGTTCAAATAAAATACGCCGAGTATACAGAACTTCAAGTTCAATTAATAGTGCTTCTGGAACGGCAATTCGTCAGTGTGTTACCCATGCTGTTGGCCATAGGAATCTTTACCTACCTGGTTACCCGCTTTCGTTCCCCCTGGGTATCCACAGCAGTGTTTCTTTTCCTTTGCTCGATCCCCGGGATCATCCGTCAAAATATCTGGTGGTGGCACCCGGATGCCCTTGCCATCCTGAGTGTCGCGCTGACGTTCCTGTTTCTGGACCGTGACCGTTCACGTTTCGGGAAGGATTTCTACATCGCCGCCGGATTCTGTGGATTGGCAGTCAGCATAAAAACCATCGGAGTCTTTTTTGGGCCTGTGATCGCCTACCTGTTGATTGACGGCCTTTTCCGGAAATCAATCTCCTGGCGTCGAGCCCTCCTGTCCGGATTGGGTTTCACAGCCATCATGACAACTATCATTTTTCTGACAAATCCACTGATGTTCATTCCTTCAGCGCTGCAGCGTATCATTCAAGTGCGGGTGGACCATAACTACTTCTTTACGCACGGGTGGGCGGATAGCGACCCGTACGCGGTTGGTTGGGTTGCCTGGCAGCCTGTCTTAAACGGTTGGTATGGATCATTCGCCTTCCTGGCTTGCGCAACAGCTGCCGGTATCTACAACGCGTTGCGCGGTGAGATCACCCATGTCAGTCGTCTATTCCTGGCCTGGGTTGTGCCCTATAGCCTGTACGTCATATATATCATTGCCATCAAACCGGATCATTACTGGATGCCTGTCATGCTTCCATTGTTTGCCGGTGTGATCCCGGCAATGATATCTCTCTGGCAGGGTTTTCTCCATTACCGGAAGGCGGCACCTGCAAGAAGCATGCTATTCTTTGTCTGTGGATTGACCATCTTATTCTTCATCATTTTCCAGATAAATTTTAACGTCTCAGTCAGTCGGGATTTACTGGAAAACTATATCCGGTATATATAAAAACATCGGCCGTTCTTATGAGCGACCGGTGTTTTTAAAGAATTACCATTACAAATCAATGGTCTGTGACGGGGGTTCATTACCTGGTTCAGGCGGTACGACCAGCCACATTATGATATAGATCACAATTCCCGGTCCACCCATTAACGCCAGGGCAACAAATCCCAGACGCACCAGAGTGGAATCAATATTCAGGTAATCACCCAGCCCGGCGGCAACGCCTCCAAGCATTTTGTCTTTCATGTTGCGATACAATTTTTTCGGTTCCATTGTTTCCTCCATACTCTTATACGCAGAGGGTGTAGAATCGTTGCAAATAGTATTTATCTCCCGAAGAATTATGAAACAATTACGAGAAAAATATCCGGGTGGATTCCCCCACTCTTTTCCGCAGCACTATCCATTCTAAGTTTTGGCATCTTTGTTCCAGTTCCTGGTCATCACCGGGATGATTGGGTAAAGATTCAGGTTGCACGCCTGCAAGGGTTGTCATCTTACTGGCCTTATTACGTTGGCGACCGCCCTCTGAGCGCGTGGACACATATCACATTGACACCTTTGTTGGGTGACAGACCGGCTGCATGGCTGTCGTTTACACTGGGGATGCGATTTCTCTCTGCCCGGGTATCAATCTGCCAGTAAAAACTCATCAAACCACGAAACGAATACCCGGCATTAATCGCGGCATCCGGAATCAACAAATCCACCTTTACTGGCAGCTTTCATGGCATGCTCCTGGACTTCACGAAGCACCGGCTGCCGCTTTATAGGCTGCCAGTGCGCGTTCCCTGGCCATCCGATGGTCAACCATGGGAAGGGGGTATGTTTCTCCGATTTTGATCCCCAACCTGGTTTGAACTGAACCGGGCAGCAGCCAGGGTTCATGTATCCAATCTACCGGAACATCACGTAATTCGGGAACCCACTGCCTGACATAATCTCCAAGTGGATCGAATTTTTTGCCCTGCAAAACCGGATTGAAAATCCGGTAATACGGAGTTGCATCCGTCCCGGTTCCGGCTGACCATTGCCAACCGCCATTATTTGACGCTATATCACCATCCACCAGTTGCTCCATGAACCAGCGTTCCCCTTCACGCCAGTCGATCAAAAGGTCCTTGGTAAAAAATGAAGCTGTGATCATCCTGGCGCGGTTATGCATCCAGCCTGTTGATATGAGCTGCCGCATGGCCGCGTCCACTACCGGGTATCCGGTCATACCCTGCTTCCAGGTATGCAGATCTTCCGGCGCATGCCGCCATTCCACATGGCTGTACTTCGGATTAAACGGCCCGACCTTTACCTGTGGAAAATAAAACAGGATCGCCTGATAAAACTCCCGCCAGATCAATTCATTCAGCCAGGTCTTTGGCCCGGAGTTTTCAGGATTCACGTGGACAAGCTCGCGGATTTGCGCTACCAGATAGGAAGGCGAGAGCATTCCAAATCGAAGATACGGAGAAAGGGAAGAAGTCCCGTCCAAATCCATCCGGTTTCGCGTGGTTTCATACTGGCCTAGTTTTTTCTCAAGAAATGTGCGCAGCCGGATACCGGCTTCTTTTTCACCAGCCGGGAACCCTTCAACCGGATGCTCTTGCGGCAGAAGATCGGAGCGTACCGTCCAGGATACGGCGGCAAATTGTCCGATCTGCATATCAGCCGGATGGAATTCGGGTAGCGATTTCCACTTGCGATTGAATGGGGTGAAAATGGTGTATGGAGTGCCGTCATCCTTTTGGATGGCTGAAGGATGATGCACAGTCAGACCGGTTACACTCTGCAGGGGCAATTCCCGACTGACATCCCTGTCCCTCTTCCGGGAGTAAGGTGAATAATCCTCCTCTGTAAAAATCCGGATGGCACCGGTTTCTTTGACCAGTTGATAAAGTTCAACAACCGGATCCCCCCGGCGCACAACAAGGCCACCGCCTTTTTCACGGATCCCTTCTGAAAGCCGGTGCAAGCCGGATACCAGGAACCTCTGCCGGCGGGTTTCAGGGGTGGCCAGCAAATGGTCATTTAGAATAAAAACCGGTAAGACCGGCAGCCCGGTTGAAAGGGCGGCGTTCAACGCGGGATTATTCATCAGGCGCAAATCACGCCTGATCCACCAGATGACCGGGGTTTCATTTTTATTTTGCATGATTAATATAAATTTTAGGGTAAATTAACGGTTTTTTGGGTTGCATGTACAATTTTTGGCAGATACTATAAAGTATAAAAGCTTTGCAGGCAGTATCAGGGAGGGACCATGAAACGAATTGCCATCCTGACCGGTGGAGGCGACGCGCCCGGTCTTAACGCTGTCATCCGGGCTGTTGTGAAAACCGCCATCAATCAGTACAACTGTGAAGTAATGGGGGTGCGTGATGGATTTGATGGTTTTCTCGGTGATTATGGATTGTTCCCGCTCGACCAGGCTGCCGTCCGGGGCATCCTGCCGCGGGGCGGGACGATTCTAGGCTCCGCGAACCGTGGAAATCCATTTGCCCGGAAAGTGATTCGGGCTGGACGCGAAGTGGTGGAAGATGTGTCGCAGAAGATCAAAGATAACATCAATGACCTCAAACTCGATGCACTGATCGTCGTTGGCGGTGATGGGACACTGCGTATCGCGCGGGAACTCTTTCCCATCGGGGTTCCGGTAATCGGTGTTCCAAAAACGATTGATAACGACATCGGCGGGACGGAGCGGTCATTTGGGTTTGATACCGCACTCAATATCGCCACTGAAGCCATTGACCGGCTGCATAGCACCGCGGAAGCACACCACCGGGTGATGGTGCTGGAATTAATGGGTCGTAATGCGGGATTCATCACCTTGAGTGCCGGACTTGCCGGTGGGGCCGATGTGATCCTCATCCCGGAGATTCCCTTTACCCTGGAGCACATTAATGAAAAAATCGCAAGCCGTACCAAACGGGGAACTCATTTCAGCATTGTGGCTGTGGCAGAAGGCGCGACCCGAAAAGGTGGAGAGATTGTTGTCAGCCGGATGGGTGATGAAGTATACAATCCACGCCTGGGCGGTATTGCCGTGCGGGTGGCAGATGAGATCACCCGCCTGACAAAAATTGAAAGCCGTGTGATTGTGCTGGGGCACCTGCAACGCGGAGGGACACCCACTGCCTTTGACCGTGATCTGGCAACCCGCTATGGCGCGGCGGCGGTCCGCTTGGCTGCGTCAGGTGGGTTTGGACGCATGGTCGCGCTTCAAAATGGGAATATCGTTGATGTCAGCCTGGAGGACGCACTAGCAACCCTCAAACGTGTGGACATTGATGGAGACGCCGTTCTGACCGCGCGTGATCTGGGAATTTCTTTCGGCGATCGTCCAGTCAATTAACGAAGAGAACCCCCTCGAAGGGGGCTCTCCCGTCCGCTGCGGTATCCTTTATCGTAAAACGAGGAGGGATGCCGCAGCGAACCGTTTGGAACTCAGACTATCATTCATGTTAGGCACCACCTCCTCACGTTAGAATGGCAATGGGGGATGGAGCATTGCTTGACTTTAGTATTTCATAGTTGACCAACCATGTCAAGTAAAAAACGTGTAAGTATAATGATGGAATTATGTCACGACTTTTTTCACTGAAACATTACAATCGTTTTACCATCCTCACCCTGTTTCTGTTCATTGTGGTTCTGATCGGATGGCTTGATTTTGCACCGCCCGGTCTGCTGGGAAAAGCGGACGCGGTCGGTTATGCGATTTGTCACCAAATCGAAGAACGGACCTTCCACATGGGGGACCGCCCGCTGCCCATGTGCGCCCGCTGTTCAGGCATGTACATTGGGGCTTTGACTGCCATCCTCTTTCAAATCCGGAATGGACGCCGCGGAGGAATGCCTTCCAGGAAGATATTCCTGGTACTCGGGTTCTTCCTGGTTTTGTTCGGGATTGATGGCGTGAACTCCTATGCGCATTTATTCCCGGGAATGCCGGGGTTGTATGAGCCCAATAATCTGTTGCGACTGTTGACCGGTACAGGGATGGGGATCAGTATGGCACTTGTTCTGATGCCGGTGATCCACCAAACACTCTGGTTGGATTGGAATCCAGAATCCAATATCAGTCGTTGGAACGAATTTCTCCCCATTCTTTTTTCCGCGCTGGCAGCGGGATCATTGTTCTTTACCGGAAATCCGTTATTGTTGTATCCGCTTGGATTACTTACCGCGGGGACGGTGTTATTCATACTGGGGATGATCTATTCGATCGTCTGGGTAATGATCTTGAAAAGGGAGAATGCATTCCTGAAAATTCAGGAGACCATTCCCTACCTGGCACTCGGGTTCAGTACAGCCATTCTGCAGGTTTTCGTTATAGACATTGCCCGTCTGGCGGCTACCGGATCATGGCATGGACTCAACTTTTTTTAAAATATTACGTATATTATATGTAGAAGAATGTAGGAGATTGGAGGAGTTATGGAAATTATCAATATTTTTTCTGCATTTGGTTTATCCGCCAGCGCTGGTTTGAATGCGTATATTCCGCTGCTCACCATATCGTTGCTGGCAAAATTTACAAACCTGATCAACCTTCGCGAACCCTGGAACGTGATGACCGATTGGTGGATCATTGGAATACTTGTTTTCCTGTCGCTGATCGAATTCTTTGCCGACAAAGTCCCGGCAGTGAACCATGTAAATGATGCGATCCAAACCTTTGTTCGACCGGCAGCCGGGGCAATTGCTTTTGCCGCCAGCGCAAATATCGTAACCGAGGTGCATCCTGTCCTTGCCATGGGACTGGGTTTATTGATAGCCGGAGGTGTTCATGCCGCCAAAGCCGGTCTGCTGCGCCCGGCCGTTACGGCTACCACCGGAGGAACAGGTAATGTTGCCGTCTCCATGGTTGAAGATGTCGTTTCTTTTGGGATATCTGTTCTTTCAGTCGTCATCCCGGTCGTCGTTGCGGCTATAATCATCCTGATCACCGCGTGGATCATCTTCCGCTGGCGGCACAGTTATGATGACGGGTCGCATTCTGCCGCATAATTTTGTACAATAATACAAACAACCAGGAGCAGCAATGACTAATTCACCCTACCCCCAGACCCGGGTTGTCGCAGAAACCAGTGGCTGGGCCATCTTCAGCCTGATCGCAGGAATATTGGGATGGCTGGGCGTCGTTGGAATTGGCGGCCTGGCCGCCATCGTCGCCGGACATATTGCCAAAAGCCAGATCAGGAACAGTTACGGACGGGTTGGTGGTGACGGGTTGGCGACAGCCGGCCTGGTTCTTGGGTATTTAAATGTGGGACTGGCCGTTTTAGGAGGTTGCCTGGTCCTTATGATCTTTGGCGGATTGATCACCGTGCCCTTATTCTGTGTTCCGTTTATGAATGGAGTCCAATAAATCCTCAGGAGGAAATTATGCAAGACACGCCCAATTCGATACCCACACCTGAATCACCCGATCTGCCACCACCCATGCCTCCCCAGGCAAAAAAATCGAACAAGACCTGGATCATTATTCTGGTGGTAGTTCTTGTACTTTGCTGCCTGTGTACCTGTGTTGCCGGTGGAACCTGGCTATGGAATAATGGTGACGCTCTGTTGGAAGAAATGGAATTTACCACAGGGATGCTTCTGCCGCTAATTTGACCTGATCTGTTATTCATACTAAAACCGGGAATTCATTGAAACGAATTCCCGGTTTATCTATTCCAGAGAAAATGGTGTTTTTACAACGTTCTGCAATTCCGAAAGTGCTTCCCGTGCTTTGATACTATCTTTTTCATTCAGGTGTAATTCCAGGAATTCATCCTCATCCAATATCAATTGACGGCCATCAGGATACACAAGTAAATCGAGAGCCAGATCCACATAGCTGACCATTCCGTCCTTTATTACAGCCGGATATGTCACATTACAATACCAACCTTTAAGCTGATCCGTGTCTTTATCGTGGATCTCAAAGATGTTGTACCACCGGTCTGTAAAGTATTTCTCAATAAATCTGTCCCCTTTTTTCAACAGGATTCCATGAAATAACTTATCGGTCCGGTTGAAGAATGCTTCCACGAGAATGCTGGTCGGTGTGCGGGTGATCACGCGCCCCGGATACCGCCAGGTTTCCTGTTGTTCCATATTCAACTTCAAGACTTGGACGATCTCTTCTGAATTCACAGACATCGAACCTCATTCAACGGGTAAGAGATGATTACATTTTGTCCGGCAGCAAACCGCGAACCGGAAATGAAGTTTAGGGTTGTTCCACCAGCCATTATTGTATGCTTAAATTTACCCTCAAGGAAAATCGTTCCTTCAACTGTTCCGGAAAATTGAATCCGGTCCAAATTTTTCACTGGCGGTTCTTCTGCGGATGAAATCAACAATCCTTCCACGGCTGGCAGCAGCAACAGGTTGATGGCATCACCTGCGATAAAGCTTTTTTCGCACGAGGGGATTCTGATTTCACCCAGAGTTGTTGACGCAATAACCGGCCTTGAAGAGGTTACGGTGCCGGAAATGATGTTCCCAAGTCCCAGAAAATTGGCTGTCCACAACGATGCCGGTTGGTGATAGACCTCTTCCGGGGAGCCCGTTTGCTCTATGCGGCCGCTGTTCAACAAAATCAGCCGGTCGGCAATGGAAAAAGCTTCTTCCTGATCATGGGTTACATAGATAACCGGAATGCGGGCTGTGTGGATGACCTCCCGCAGATCCTCAAGAAGTGCCTGTTTCAAGGTACGGTCCAATGCTCCCAGTGGCTCGTCTAACATCAGCAATTTTGGTCCCGGTGCCAGTGCGCGGGCGAGAGCGATACGCTGTTGTTCTCCGCCCGACAGGTCGGTGACACGTCTGCGTGCGAAATCACCCATATGTACCAGATCCAGCATTTCCAGTGTCCTTTGCCGAATCCGCTCTTCCGGTTGATCCTGCATTCTGAGACCGAAAGCCACATTCTGTTCCACAGTCCGGTGGGGGAAAAGGGCATAGTCCTGGAACATCAAACCGAATCCCCTGCGGTGAACCGGCAGGCTGGTGATATCCTCCCCGTCCCATTGAACGCGGCCGCTTTCGGCCTCCTCCAATCCGGCTATGATCCGCAGCAATGTGCTCTTGCCACTCCCAGACCGGCCCAGCAAACAGACAGTTTCACCACCTTCGACGCGGAACGTTACACCCCGAAGCAGCGGAGCATTTTCATAGGCTTTTACAATATCAAGCACGTCAAGCCGCATGGTAAGCACCTGTATTGATCAAGAATATCATACGCATTACTCAAATTCGAAAATTCGCATCCGTTCAAGGAACAGAATGCCGCCCAGACATACGATCATCAGAAATGTTGCCATGGCCATGGCCTGTCCGTAATTCAGCGCTCCAGGTTGTGAAAGAAAACGGAATATGGCAACCGGTAGAGTTGGTTTTTCCGGGCGCGCGAGGAATGTTGTAGCGCCAAATTCACCCAGGGAAATTGTAAAAGAAAAGATCGCTGCCACAAGCGCACTGCGGGCGATAATCGGCCATTCAATCTCCAGCCATACGCGGAAAGGTGCAGCTCCCATTGTCGCTGCTGCCTGACGCAGCGAATCAGGAATGGATGCCAGCGCGGGAGATATGGTGCGGATCACAAACGGCATCGCCACCAGGCTGTGGGCAATGGGTATAAATAATGGGAAGCTGTGAATATCCAGCGGTGGACGGTTGAATACCAGAATATAGCCCAATCCCAGTGTAACCGCGGAGGTCCCCAGTGGAAGCATGATCAGGGCATCCATGACACGGGTAATGGAATTCCGCTTTTGCTGTGCCAGGGCAGCCAGCATTCCCAGAACTCCAGAGATCGCCACGGTTTCAGCTGCATAAACCAGTGAATTGCCCGCCGCTTCAATGGGTGGGACATAGAAAATGGACTGACGCCGGTTAATGAAAAGTTCCCGGTAATAATCAAAAGTCACCCCATACTGGACACCGGACCGTTGGCCGCGCTCCGCTTCCAACCGCGCCACCGAACGGCTGGCCAAAGAGAAAACCGGTAGAACAAATAAAACGATCAAACCGACCACCAGCAAACCGGCCAGAACCTTTTGACGCCAGTTTTGCGTTCCACCCTGTCCTACCGCCTTCATTCGAGGCACCAATGGGATCTGCGCCGACCGGTTTGCACGGTTATATGCCAGACCAATGATCAGGGTACAGACAAGCTGGATAAGGGAAATAATACTCGCCATGGGCAGATTCAGGCGTTGCAATGCCTGATAATACACTTCTGTCTCAAGGGTGGAAAACCCCGGTCCACCCAGCATGAGAATCACTCCAAAGCTGGTAAAGTCAAACAGAAAAACCAGCACAGATGACGCCAGTATGGACGGCAGCAGCAGGGGCAGGGTAACCTGCCTGAAAGCCTGGAAAGGTGACGCACCGAGGATGCGGGCTGCATCCGGCAGTCGGTTATCCAATTTTTCCCAGGCGCTGCCAACCACCCGGATGACAACCGCTGTGTTGTAAAACACATGAGCCAGAAGGATGGCTGTCAATGAATTTACAATATCAATGACCGGTGTGTTCCCGCCGGTAAAAGCCATCCAGGCGAGGTTCAACCATCCCCGGGGTCCATAAAGCGCGTTGATGGCAGCTGCCGCTACAACCGTGGGCAGAATAAAGGGAAGGGTGGACATTCCACGAAGGATGGATTTGAAGGGAAACCGGAAATGGGTAAACAAATAGGCGGATGGAAGTCCAACCGCCAGGGTTAACAGGGTGGATAAGGCAGCCTGCCAGATTGTAAATCCCAGTGGGTTAAGAACACGGCTCCAATTAATGGATGATTCGGCTGCTCCACCCCAGGACTCCAGAAAGACCGCGCCCAGAGGGTAAAAGTAAAATAACAGGAAGAAAACCGCCGGAGCCAACCAGAGAAGGGCTGTCCGGGTAGATTCATTCCGGAATGGGGAAATCCTGAAAAAGGGTCTCCCCATTCCGCCCTCCGTTGGAGAAACAGAAGGGATGGGTGTTTTGCCGTTGTCGTCCCCGTTAATCCGGGAACTGTGACCGTCCACACGCCTCACTTAAGGACAGCCTGTTCCCAATCAGTGATCCAGGTTTCCCGGTTGTTGGCAATATCTTCCATGTTTAAACCGGCTGGTTTCTCAGGGATCTGGTTATATTTAATAAATTCCTCCGGAAGAACGGCATTCCTGTTCGCCGGAAAAACAAACATTTGTAATGGAATATCATTTTGGAATTCCACGCTCAGCAGGAAGTCGATGAACTTTTCTGCCAGTGCCTGGTTTTTTGTACCTCTTATTATTCCGGCAAACTCTACCTGCCGGAAACACATATTGTCACCCACCAGGGAAGCTGTCGGGGCATCCTCCGGTTTGGGGTCAGCATAGACAACCTCCACCGCCGGGCTGCTTCCATATGACACAACCATCGGCCTCGGTCCTTTTCCGGATGATCCGCTAAAATGCGTGTAATATGCAGATTCCCAGTCATTGACAATCAGTACGTCATTGGATTTCAACGATTTCCAGTAATCCAAATACGTATCCACCCCGAAATCATTGATCGTAGCCAGCATGAAAGCCAGTCCTGGAGAACTGGTAGCGGGACTTTCAACAACGAGCAGGCCTTTGTATTCGGGTTTGGTCAGATCAAGCAGGGATTTCGGCAACTCAAGATTATTGTCAGCAAAATAAGCTTTGTCATAATTTATGCATACATCACCGTAATCCACCGGTGAAAGCAGATCATCTTTTTCCAGTTTTAATTCATCCGGAATATCTGAGAGCGCCGGCGAAGCATAGCTGATCAGAATGCCGCTTGTCTCAGCTCTGGAGAGGAAAGTATTATCAATGCCAAAGATCACATCTGCCAGTGGCGATTCCCTGGAAAGGATGGCCCGGTTCAATGTAGCCCCGGCGTCACCGCCCTTGATAAAACTAAGCCTGACATTATTGGCCTGTTCAAACGCCGCGATCACACCCTCACTCGCGGAAAAGGAATCATGGGTAAGGATGGTAAGCGAAGCCGGTTCGCCCGCGTTCCCGGCTGGAACAGATTCCACTGTAGGAGTAGTCTCTCCGGTTGGAAGCTCTGACGGTTCAGCCGGTACCGGGGTGACAGCCGGCGCACAGGCTGAGAGAATGAGTATAGCTGTGATCGCAAGCGATAAAATCCTGATTTTCATACATGCTCCTTTAAAGTTAACCGGTAATATGCCGGGAATGAATACAGATTAATACCCCCTGTGAAAGTGAAACCCGGGCGGAAGAGTCAAGCATTACATTGCTGATCCCGCGGGTTTGGTCAGGGAAGAGTGTTTCGGATTGCAACGGGTATTTTAGACCGTCCGTGACTACATTGTGAGCCGGGCCACCCAGGGGAAGCAAAGAAACAACCTCTCCGGGTGCTCCGCAAATCAGGGTTTTATCTCGGATCAGAAAAACCTCTTCTACACCATCGTCCATGCGGATTGAAACACCGGAATAAGCATCCCTCCCCAGCAGGAAAATATTCCCCAGGGTTTGATCCAGCCGTCCACCGATAGCCGCTGTGATCAGAATATCAGAGAATCCCATTTCAACAGCCAGATCCATGGCCAGTTGCAGATCGGTTTCATTTTTATCCACCGGAGACTGCCGGATTTCGACACCAGCCTCTTTCACCTGCTTCAGGTCTGCAGGGGTCACAGAATCAAGATCGCCAACCAGGAAAGAAGGCTGGAAACCAATGGACAGGATGTACCGCAATCCCCCATCCGCGGCGATCAACACATCATCCTCGCGGATGATGGACCGCAGCCGTTTTGTATCCCGGATTTCTCCATTGGCGAATATCACTGCTCTAGTCATATTCAAAACAATACCCTCCGCCGGTGGGAGGGTGCTGAAAGTGCCTGTAGTTACCTCCCTACGCCGGCATTACCCGGATCAGGTTCAGCGGGTCGAGGACTTTACGTCCTCCTCTCAGCCTGGAAATTTCAGGCTCCCCGTTATGTGATGTATATGTATATTACCGCAGACCTGAGGATTTTACAAATCCACAGATCTACATTACAAGAAAATGTACCTGTTTGTCTGTCAGACCCTGGGTTTGTACAAACCCGAATGGTTCACGCCCAGCATTCCCGCTTTATATGAAAGCTCATCCACCCGGCCAAATTGGGCGACCGCCTCACGAGGGATTAATGCAGTTTTTCGGCGGTGCTTCAACAATTTTTCAATCACATCCCCCCCGCTGTCTTCAGACATCCAGTTATATTGATCCATTGTGGTCAGATCAAGCGGTGATGTGTAATATCGCAGTGATTTGACGCCGTCCACATTGAAATAATCTTCAAAATAGGACATGGCCAATTCTCGCAGACTGCGGAACACAGGTTCGCGCAGACGAAGGCCGCTAAAATTTGATTTCGCCACCGCACCCCACAACCCGTTCACCTTATAAACCGCCAGTACATGGTCATCATCCAACCCCTCATCTGATTGCAGGTCAACAATAACCGGAGGATACCCGAGGAAACGCAACCCCAGTGCGCCAAACAACCCTCCATCGAGGCAATGTGCCAGCCGGTCCTTTACCACATTGACCGGAGAGCGGTTGCGATCTTCCGGGCTATACGGTGTGGCGTCGAGAAAAGCCTGAACATCCGCAGGTTTCTTGAACGGTGAAAAAATATCCTTCAATTCTGGAGGGAGCGTGAAAGAAGACGAAATCATTGATATCATCCATCTTGAGATTTTAGAATCACGGTATTATATCGTGAGATACGGTATCATAAAGTTGAGACAATACCAGCAACATTCTTTGAGGTAATTATGGCCGCAATTGTTATCCAACTCACAGCCGGAGGATTGCTCCTTCTGGCCGGAAAGAAGCTGTACTGGTTTTTCGTCGGCCTGTGTGGTGCTGCCGCCGGACTGTTCATATCTGAATTCTTTTTGCATCCCGAAGGAATGACCGAACGGGTCATCGTTGCCATTGCCATCGGCGCCGGGTTCGCATTTCTAGCCGTCTTCCTGCAAAAGATCATGGTCGGAATTGCCGGATTTATCGCAGGCG
>CAYRHB010000099.1:0-13418 GCA_964424035.1 uncultured Leptolinea sp. | reverse complement strand
GCTCCATGGACTGGGTCTGATTTTGCTCCATGGACTGGGTCTGATTTTGCTCCATGGACTGGGTCTGATTTTGCTCCATAGATTGGGTCTGATTCTGTTGCATGGCATCCTGTCCATTTCCTGCACCAGGTTCATTTTTTCCTGCACCGGACGAATTCATGGGCGAAATGGTTTGGTCTACCAGGCTGATCTGTGATTGGAGAACATTCCTGGTACGGGTCAGAATTTCTTCTGCCCGGGGATTCTCTGTAATGTGGATTTGTTCCATGAGATGCACCCGGGTTTGGATACGCTCACGCAACCGGGTTAATTCTCCTGAATTTTGTTCTCCAGTCTCCAGGGCCAATTGATAAGCTGTCAGCAGATGACCATCCAGACGATTAAAGACCTCTTCATCCGGAATGTCATCATTCTGCAATTGTTGTATGATCTCATCCAGGCGGGTTTCCCCCAGTGCAAGTTCCAGGTTCATCTTATCGATGGTTGACGTGGTTAAAGCAAGCCTGACATCCTCGGATGCAAGTTTAACCGGATAAAGCATTTCACCCGGCAGGCTGCTCTGGGCTGCTACAACTCCGACACCTCCACCACCAAATACCAATGCGAACACCGCTAATAAGGAAATCAGCACAGGACTCATTTTTATTCTTCCCTTTCCAGAATCGAGGAGTTGTTGAACCTGATCCTGTAAAGTAAGACGATTTGCACCCGTTTTAGTGACGGTTGATCTTGCTACCTCCCTGACAAAGGAGGAACGGATATCGTTTGCCCTTTTTGGATTGCGAATGATCCTGACCTCATTCAATGCAGACAATCTGTTTTCAATTTCTTTAAATTCCTGAAAGTCATTCACCGGTTTCATCTGACACCTTCCCGGCACCCAGCCTCTTTTGAAGAGTGGATAGAGCCCGATACTGAAGAGCCTTCACAGCCCCAACAGGACGGCCCATGGCGTGAGCGATCTGATCAATATCCCAGCCTTCACCATAGCGAAGCGTAATGACAAATCGTTGGTCTGAAGAGAGATCCATGACCGCCGATCGGGCAGAATCAAGGTCAAGATTCCTGTCGACCTGATTTTCAACTTGATTCTCGCCATCCCGAAATAATGAATCTGTCAATTCAACTTCATGGGAGGATTTTTTCTTGTAGTGGTCTGTGATCCAATTATGGGCAATCCGGTACAGGTAAGCTTTCAAATTCTCCTTTGGACCGCCTCGGTTTTGCAGACTTCGAAGCAACCGGAGGAATGTTTCTGAAACACAATCCTCAGCCAGGATCGGATCTCCCAGAATACGGAAGGCGTATGCGAAAATAGATGAGCTATACAAATCGTATATCTCCACCACAGCTTCGTGTTCGAGATTACGGGCACGACGTAAAAGACCGGCTTCGTTTGGAACAGACATATGCTGTTTATAAGTATGACTGTAAATAATAAAAAAAGATACACTTTTTCTGTATTTAATAGCAAAAAGGGCATTAGCGGATGCCCTTTTTGCGTTATACATGTTGGGTCAAGTGTATTAACTCCTTGATCCCAATAAAGAGGGAGGGGAGGATTTATTGGATCGAATTACCGCATTGTGGGCAGTGCTTCCACCCATTCTGGATCGGGGCGCCACAATTTGCGCAGACTGCCGTCGCTTCAACCGGAACTGTGTTCTGGCTGCGAACCATGCGGAATAGTACAATGATACCCAAAACCATGAGAACTGCAAAGGCAAGCGGGAAAAGAATTCCGAAAAGCATCATACCGCCGCTCATGAATATACCGCCAATGGACATATTGTACCTTCCTCCAAAAGCATGGTTCGGACGCGCCATCATCATACCCTCGGGCATCTGGCCGGACATCATTCCCGGACCATAATTATTGAAGGAGGGCGTCCGCTGTTGATCATTACGTGAGTTGTTACTCGGACTCTTGCGGGTATAGTCTGAACCCGGCCGGTTTGATTGCTGTGATTGTTTCAATTCTGGACGGGAGCTGCCTGATGGTGCTGCACCCGTAGAATCTGCGCCACCGGATTGCGGCAGATTGTTCATGGCCGGGGCGGCGGCGATCATTGGTGCCTGCCGGGATCCAGCCATGGTTCCAGCCCAGAACCCCCCACCCGCGATAACCAGGGCAACCAGGATGATGAGAAGGATTTTTACCAGTCGATTCATATCGCTCCTTGGTGAGGTGACGTATCGTTTTCCACCTCTGATGCCTACACTATAATGGGGCAGTGTGTAGAATTCGTGAAGGCTGTGTAAAATCTTTTTTTCCGGTTTCACAGCAAAAAACAGGCAAAATCACGGCAAAATCACAGCCTGCCGTGGTAGAAAATATGGGTATATTGCTTTGTTTTTGAATATTGGTTTGAAATGGCAGGTGGAATACCGGTGGAAAAAAGGGGGATTGTTTCCACCGGGAATCTTGCCGGTTGGCTGGCGGGACGAATCTGCCTGTATACACACATCCGGATAGGGTTCCTTAGTTCATGCGGATGCAGACAGGTAAAAAGCAAATGAATCTGAGCGGATTATCCCATTGTGACGGTGACATGGTTCACCGGATCAAGCAAGTCCGCCGGAAGCAGGTTGCCGGCCACCGGTTTGCCATTCAGGGTCATGGATTTCACCCCCCTGCAAACACCGGTTGGATTGCGGACGTCCAAATGGATGACCTTGCCCCGCAAGATGCGCGTAGCCGAAAACGCCTCCCAACCCGACGGAATGCAAGGATCGATCCGCAGGCCGTCCACCTCGGGGCGGATACCCAGAAGATAATATACCGCAGAATAGTATGCCCAGGCAGCGGCTCCGGTAAGCCACGATGTGCGGGTGTTCCCCGCCCGGGGCGACAGGCTGGCATAGGTGGTCTGTCCCTGCACATACGGTTCCGATTGGCGGATTTCCGCGCGGGTGTTGTAGGCGGCGGGCATGAAAGCGCGGTAATACTCGTAAGCGCGGTCGCCATTTCCCAGCAAGCATTCGGCCATCACACCCCACCCCTGGGTATGGTTGAATATTCCCGCATTTTCCTTGATACCCGGATTGAACAGCACTGCGCGCATTACCTCGATGGATGTTTTTTTGAAGGGCGGGGCGGAGAGCATTAATCCATAGGGAGTAGCCAGACGTTCGTTGACCGTTTGCATGGCCAGGCGGGCTTGTTCGGGGGTGGCTGCTCCGCTGATGACCGACCAGACTTGCGTGTTGAGGTAAACCTGGCCTTCTTCATAATCTTTGGTTCCGTAGGTGGTGCCGTCTTCGCCGAATGCCCAGATGAACCATTTCCCGTCCCAGCAATGCTTCTGGATATTGGTGTTAAGTATTTCGCGTTGTTCCATTGCCCAGGCAGATTCATCTTCTTTCCCGAGCCTGGCGGATATTTCGGCATAGATGGATAGGGACATATAAAGCTGGAACGCCACAAACAGGCTTTCTCCGTGATAGCCCAGCTTCAGGCAGTCATTCCAATCGGCTTCCAGGCCGCAGGGCAGGCCGTGCTTGCCGGTGCGTTCCAGATTGAATTCCATTGCCCGGCGGAGATGTCCAAGCACGGTGGCCGATCCTTTGTCGGCATATGGAAGCATTTTGTCATAAAAGGATTCATCGCCGGTTTCGGCCACATAGGCTGGAACAGCGTTGAAGAACCACAGGCAGTCGTCCGAGCGGTAGTGTTCGGGAACCGGCGGCTGTTCGGAGCCGGGGTGATGGTCAAAGGGTTTGATCACGGGGATGGCTCCGCCGTTTGATACCTGTCCGGTGAGCATCAGCTCCAGGCGCTCACGCGCCAGTTCCGGGTCTGCAGCCACCACTCCGAGCACATCCTGCACAGAATCGCGGAAACCCAGACCGTTGCGTTCACCGTTGTATACCAGCGAGGCGGACCGCGACCAGTTGAAACTCACCCGGGCGTTATAGGGAGCCCACACATTGATCATAGAATTGAATTCGGGGTCGGGTGTTTCTACCGTCAGGGCTTCCAGTTGGGTATGGTTGGCTTTCTTTATGCCGTCCAGTTCCAGAGCGGCGCGTTCCACTGTGCCTAATTCTGCCACGGCGCGTTTGCCGAAACTGCTGCTCTCACCGATTCCAAGCATGAAAAGCAGGTCACGGGATTCACCGGGCGCCAGCTCAATATCGGACTGAAGGCTGCCGCAGGCATTATCACCATAGGCGTGGCTGCCGGTACATTTTCCCTGTTCCACTGCCAGGGGATTGTGGTAGCTGCGGTAACTGCCGAGGAAGGCAGCGCGGTCTGTGTCATATCCAGAGACAGGCGCGCCAGCCAGTGCCATCCATGAATGCCGGCTCTGATCGTTGTTGATAAAGTTCCCCGCATCCACCGTCAGATTGTCATTAATGGCTACACTCAGCAGACCGTCCCGCATGTCGGCTTTAACAATGAACAGTGAGTATTGCAGATTGACCAGGTCCTGCTGGGTATCCCAGTTGTTGGCGAATTCACAATATGAAAAGGCCGAGATATTCCGGGGACGGTCTGACCGGTTCGTCAAACGCACCCACCAGTACTCAAACAACTGTCCCCGTGGGACAAAATACGTGGTCCGGCATTCAATACCGGCATATTTCGATTCGATCACTGTGTATCCCGTGCCATGCCGGCAGGTGGATTCGTACGTATCCAGCGGTTTTCCCACCGGCTGCCAGGAGGCTGACCAGTAATCACCGTTATCGCGGTCCCGCAGGTAGATGTAACGTCCCGGCTGGTCCATGGGGATGCTGTTGAAACGCAGGCGCAGGAAGCGTCCCTGGGCGGCGGATTTGTAGAAACTGTACCCCCCGGCATTGTTGGTGATAATGGCTCCGTATTCGGTGGAACCGAGATAGTTGCTCCACGAAGCCGGTGTGTCCGGGCGGGTGATGACGTATTCTCTGGCTTTATCATCGAAGTAACCGTATTGCATGGATATCTCCCTCTACTGGCAGGTTATCAGGGGACAATTGTATTGCATTTTGGGAATGTATACAGGTTCAAGCAATCATGGCGATTTTCCATGGTCACATGCCGGTCCGCACGGGCAGATTGGTATGCCGTTCAGCTTCCGTATGAAAAAACCCCTTCGGATCTTTTGAAATCCGAAGGGTTTACATTCAAAGGTATTTATCTATCCCTCAACCGCAGCGGCGGCCGGGACGCGTTTTCGCACCAGTTCGCGCACTTCCTCCACCGTTTCCCTGTTCAATGCTTCTGCTGCCAGAGCCTGCATTTCTCGGGCGTCCAGGGTGCGGATGAGAGCCTTGATCACCGGAACCATGGGGGGCGACATCGAAAATTCATCCAGGCCAAGACCCACCAGCAGGGGCGCGGCCAGAGGTTCACCGGCCAGTTCACCGCACATGCCGGTCCACTTGCCATGCTTGTGTGAGGCATTGATCACATCCCGGATCAGACGCAGCACAGCCGGCTGGAAGGCGTCGCTCAGATGCGCCACACCTGGATTGCCGCGATCGGCTGCCATGGTGTACTGGCTCAGGTCGTTGGTCCCAATCGAAAAGAAATCCACTTCAGGAGCCAGCATATCCGCGCAGACGGCAGCCGCCGGGATCTCGACCATGATGCCGATCTCAATATTATCCGCGAACGGCTTGCCCTCGTTCTTCAACTCATCCCGGCAGATATTGACATACTTCCGGGCTTCGCGGACTTCGCTCAGGGTGGCGACCATGGGGAACATGATCTTCAGGTTGAACCCCGCACCGGCGCGCAGCGCAGCCCGCAGTTGCGCTTTGAACATCTCAGGATGTTTGAAGCACAGGCGCAGCGCGCGTACTCCCAGGAAGGGATTCATCTCCGGATCCATCTTCAAGTAGGTCAGTTCCTTGTCACCACCGATGTCCAGCGTGCGCAGGACCACCGGTTTATCACCAAATTCCTGCAGGATGGCTTTATATGCCTGGTATTGCTCTTCTTCCGTTGGCATGGCGGGACGATCCATGTAGAGGAATTCCGTCCGCAACAGACCAACACCTTCCGCGCCGAATCCGACAGCTTTCTTCGCGCCGGAAACATCGCCAATATTGGAAGAGATTTCCGGCCTGAACCCATCTCTGGTGACTGCCGGTTCGTGGGCGTGTTGCTGGGCTTCCACCTGAAGCATACGCACCTGTTCGGCACGCTGTTTGTATGTTTCAACCGTGGTTTCATCCGGTTCAGACAGAACCAGGCCGGCGCCTCCGTCAATGATCAGGGTTGTGCCATTCGGGAGGCTCAGAACACTGTTTCCCGCACCGCCCACGGCTGCCAGGCCCAATCCACGTGCCAGGATGGCCGCGTGACTGGTAGTGGAACCCTGCGCGGTACAGAATCCGAGCACCAGGGTCTTGTCCAGGAGAATGGTATCTGACGGGGTCAGATCGTCAGCCACAATGATACTGGGAACCTTCAACCCGGCTGTCGGGCTTTCAGCCACACCCATCAGGATGCGTTCCACCCGGTTGGCCACATCCAGCACATCGGCGGAACGGGCGGCAAAATATTCGTTATCCATGGCGGCCAGTTCGTCCGCGTATCCCTGGCAGACTTCCATATAGACCGGTTCAATATTTGTACGCCGGTCTTCCAGTGCATTTTTGACACGGTCAAGAAGGTCGGCATCTTCCGTCATCATGATATGGAACTGGAAGATTTCCGCCTGTGACTGGTCTGTTTGTTGTAAAGCTTTTTCATAAACCTCATTCAATTGTTTGCGGGCAGTCTCTAATGCCGATTCAAACCGTTTCCATTCCCCAAACGGGTCCTGATTCTCACAGGTGCCGATCACAAGCTCGGTCCGGCGGAATTGGAAGACCGGTCCGATGGCAATTCCTCTTGAACTGGCAACACCCTGATATTTATGCATGAGTTTTCTCCAGAATGGGATTCAGGCGCACCGGTATGGTGCATACCCTGTGCGCATCATGCAAAACGCCGTGAGCGCGTTTGTGCTCGCGGCTCATGGCGTTCATCATGCGTTTTGAACAGGCAGTGCATTTCATCGCTCAGCCTGTAAATATGTGATGGTTGTTCGGGGGGAACAGTCACCCGGGATTTCTTTCACTTTGCCCATAATTTATTATCAACCCGGAAGCAATAATTTCAAACAATAAAATTTTCCAGTGGAATTCGATATCCATGGGAATGTAGACCGGCCTGGATTATTAATTTTATCATATCGCATGTTTTCAAGCATTTTTCACAAATTGATGGGCGGGGCATGGCAGGGATGGAATGAAAAACGGGTCATATGACCTTTACATGACGAATGGGATGGATCAATATGACTCGCCGGGGCTTAAGATGGACGTGCAACCACTGGATAGAAAGAGGAAATTTTATAATGACATCCATCATTCTGGAAGTAAAAAACCTGAGCAAGCAATTTAAGAATCTCAAAGCCGTGGACGATATCTCCTTTTCCGTACCGGAAGGTGAGATCTTCGGGCTTCTTGGACCGAACGGGGCAGGGAAGAGCACAACCATATCGATGCTTACCGGGGTACTCACACCGGATGGCGGCGAGATTAAACTGCAGGGTGCTTCCCTGTATGATGACCTGGATCACGCGAAACGGTTGATCGGTTATGTTCCACAGGAACTGGCGCTTTATCCAACCCTGAGCGCCTATGACAATCTGGCCTTCTTCGGACAGGTTTATGGTTTCCGGGGTGCGGAGCTTAAAGACCGCATCCGTGAGGTGCTGCACATTGTCCAATTGACCGAACGGGCCAATGATGTGGTGGACCACTTCTCCGGCGGGATGAAACGTCGGGTGAACCTGGCCATCGGTCTGCTTCACAATCCGCACATCCTTTTTTTGGACGAACCCACGGTTGGTGTTGATCCCCAGAGCCGGAATGCCATATTCGAGAGTCTGGAGGCATTGAACCGGCAGGGGATGACCATCATATACACCACCCATTACATGGAAGAAGCCGAGCGCCTTTGCAACCGCGTGGCCATCGTGGATGCCGGAAAAGTGATTGCCATGGATACACCGGACAATCTGATCGAAAAGCTGGGTGAAGGAATGATCCGGTTGGAAATCCAGGACGAACAGGATAACGGATTAAGTGAATCCATCAGCCGGCTTGGATCAGTCCGGCAGGTCACCCGCCGGGGGAAGGAGCTGGAAATCCGTTCCCGCAGCTTTGAAAAGACCATCATCGAAGCCATGCAGGTCATTACCAGTTTCAATACCCGGGTATGCGCGATGAATATCATGGAAGCCAACCTGGAGACTGTGTTTCTTAACCTGACCGGGCGCTCGATCAGAGAATGACCGCTGGTTTTGGAAGACCGGAAAGAAAGAATTATTGAGGAAGGAAGTCATTATGTTACATCAGATCATGGCCATTGCTATTAAAGAAATCAAAGTACTGCTTAAAGACCGGGGATCCATAATTGCCCTGTTTGGATTACCCATCGCCTTCATTCTGGTGATGACCACCGCGTTGGAAGGTGTGTTCAGTTCCGGCAGTGATGAGCAGCCGATCACCATGCTGGTTTCGAATCAGGACCGCGGAGTGCTGGCGGAGCAGGTGCTGGAAGACTTGCGCGATGCCGGTGGGTTAACCCTCATTGAGACAATGGATGGGCAGCACCTGACTGCTGAAAAAATTGATGAGTTGATCACCGCCCGTGACTACATCCTGGGTCTGGATTTCCCTGCCAACTTTAGCGACGCTGTATTGAACCTTGAACCGGATTCATCAGCCATCGAACAACCGGTCATCCGGTTCATCGTCGATCCCACGGCCAATAATCAGATACTGGCTCCCGCAAGAGGAATGGTGGAAGGCTATGTGGAGCGTGTCATTTCTTACGCCCGGATGGAAGCACAAACACTCGAAGGATTTGATGAGATTGCCATGAGCGTCCCTGACGGACAAAAAGGGTTTGTAAAGCAGATCGCGGGTGCCTTTACCAGCGGACAGAAAGATGCCGTCTTGTCCACCGGAGTTGACTATCAGGTAGTCTCGCCCAAGCAATACAAGATCAGCAGTACCCCCACATCGGTGGAACAGAATGTTCCGGCGTATACCATTTACGGGGTGTTCTTTATTATCCAGACCATTGCCGTAAGCATTTTTGAAGAGAAGAACAGCGGCGCATTTCGCCGGTTGAAATCGGCGCCGCTATCGAAGACTACATATCTGCTGGGCAAGGGACTCTCATATTACACCGTCAATCTGGTGCAGGTCACATTGATGTTCACGGTTGGTGTACTGGTCTTCCATTTGAACCTGGGCAATTCTCCCCTGTCGCTGGTGGTTATTTCGCTGGTCACATCGCTCGCATCCACGGGTATGGGGATGATGATGACCTGTTTTGTAAAATCACTGGAACAGGCCAACAGTGTGGGAACCATGCTGGGGGTTGTCCTTTCTGTGGTCGGCGGTATGATGGTGCCGTCTTATGTAATGCCTGAATTCATGCAAAAACTTTCCCTGTTTACCCCCCATGCCTGGGCGCTTTCAGCCTATCAGGATATCATCGTACGGGGACTTGATTTGCCCCGGGTTCTTCCCAATCTGGGTATACTCGGTTTGTTTGCCCTGGGTTTCTGGGGAATTGCCATCTGGCGGTTCAAATTTGAATAGTTCCAGCGATGTTGTATGGCTGATTCGCTGCGGGTAGAATAATCCTATGAAAACCAGATCTCACGCTTTGTTGTACGCTTCCGGTTTGTTCGGCCTGTTTGCGGTTTGGGTCTCCAGTATGAACAGTCTGGAGACCCGGCAGGACCGTAATTGGGTAAGTCTGATATTGGTTTCTATCGCTGTCCTATTCCTGCTTCAGAATTGGTTCAACCGCTACCGGTACGGGAATTGGATAAGAACCACCCTTCAAACGTTACTGGCGGGTTGTCTCTTTCTGTTCGACACCGGTTGGACGGTATTTCCGATCGTATTCTTTGTATTGAGTCCGCAGGTCATGATGGATTTCCCCATCAAGATCGGTATTGTCTGGCTGGTGGTTTTCACCCTAATCACTGGAACAACCGGGATTTCAGTGGATGGAATGTCGGGGTTGATCGACCTCCTTCCTTACATTGCCGGCTATGTATTCTTTGCTTTTTTTGGCTGGACAATGATGTGTGCTGAGAATGAGCGGCGGCGCAGTGAACAATTGTTGGCCGATCTTAAGGTTGCCCATGAACAGTTGCAGCGCTATACCGAACAGGTGGAAGAACTGACCATTGCCGAAGAACGCAACCGTATTGCACGTGAAATGCATGACACACTGGGTCACCGTTTGACCATCGCGGCGGTTCAGCTGGAAGGAGCGCAGCGCTTGATCCATACCAACCCGCAAAAAGTGGAACAGATCATTCAAACCGTACATGAGCAGGTTAAGGATGGATTGGCTGAATTACGCCGGACGGTGGCCATGATGCGTGCCCCGGTGGATGATGATCTACCCATCGGTCTGGCACTGACCCGGCTGGTCAATTCGGTCAAAGAAGCGACCGGCATCCACATTCACCTGGAAGTGGAAGAAGGTCTGCCGGAGCTGCCATCGTCCCACCGGCATGCCATTTTCCGGGCAGCGCAGGAAGGACTGACCAATATTGAAAGGCATGCCGGAGCCAGCGAGGCATGGATCAGGTTGTTCACAGCAAATGAAATGATCTCAATTTGCATTGAGGATAATGGAGTGGGAATTAATATGTCGGGAGATCAAAGCGGTATTGGATTGACCGGGATGCGGGAAAGGGCAGTATTACTGGGTGGAACCCGCGAAATAACACCCCGTGACGAAGGCGGGACCCGGCTTTGCTTTAACCTGCCTGTTCATGGAGAGGTGCATCCATGATGGCCGGGAGAACTGCCGGAAAGATCCGGGTATTGCTGGTGGATGACCAGCGGTTAATGCGCGACGGGCTGCGGACGCTGCTCGAATTGGAAGAAGATATTGAGGTGGCGGGCGAAGCGGAAAATGGCAGGCTGGCGGTGGAATTGGAGGATACCCTGAGGCCGGATGTGATTTTAATGGATGTGCGCATGCCGGTGATGGATGGGGTACAGGCCACCCGACAGCTCATGGAGCGCCGGCCGGAAACCCGGGTGATCATTTTGACCACGTTTGATGATGAATCCATCATATTTGACGGGTTGCGCGCCGGTGCGCTGGGTTATCTGCTGAAGGATGTGTCGGGCGCGGAACTGGCGGAAGCTGTCCGCAAGGTCATGCAGGGTGGGGCGTTGATAGAGCCTTCGGTAGCCCGAAAAGTACTGGCAGAATTTAACCGGCTGCCATCGCAGCCTCCTATGGATGTGTCTCCCGTAAAAGAAAAACCATCACTGTCAACCCGGGAGGAGGAAATCCTCCACTGGATCGGGAAGGGCTTATCCAACAAAGAAATCGCCCTGCGCTTAAGCCTGACCGAGGGAACGGTAAAGAACTATGTTTCCGGCATTTTCCAGAAATTGGGGGTGCAGGACAGGACCCAGGCGGCACTCAGGGCACGCGAGATGGGGATTTGAAAATAAGACATCCGGCAGGGTATTCCCGCCGGATATCATCTTTTTACAATTTCCTACCCGGATGGTTCAATTGGAAGGGGCATCCAATAAAGCCTGCAGGTTCGTCTTCAATGTGGAGAATTCGAGGCCTTTGGATGTGGCGAAATCTTTGATGATCATCGTAGGTTCGGGAATGGCTTCCCCAAGTGTTTCCTCGATAGCCTCTTTTTTTACTCCCCAGTCGATCAGATCCTGAAAAGTGGTTTTCCCGGTAACAGAACCTTCCGGAGCAACATGTTCCGTGGCAGATGGCTCAGGAGCAACCTGTTCTTCCGGGGTCGGTTCCGGGGCTGTGGTTTCTGGAAGCGGCAGATCATCCGTAAAAGTATGTGCCACCAGGAAATCTGCCTGGTCAGGGGTCATGTTTCCATTTGAATTCAGCACGGCAGCTGCTTCCGGGAACAGGAAGGTATCTGTATTGGCAGCCAGGTCGTATGGCAGACCGTTGTAAAACGCGGTGAACAGGCGGACTGCCACGGTTCCCATCTCGACCGGCAGATCCGCATACAGATCTTCCAGAGATTTAACCTGGAAAGCCGACACATCTCCTCCGGCAGGAAGCCGGAATGCGGTTTGCAGGTCTTCCAATGGAATACCGAAGTTCTTGTTAATATCACCAAAGCTGTATGAGCCACGGATATCAGCAGGGTTGAATTCGCCGGCGGCTTCCCCTTCTACATAGCGGGCCGGGATCTTTGAAGATTCCGTCTGCCACCAGTTCAAAGCTGTTGACAGGCCTATACCGCCGAAGAGAATAATGAAAATGGAAATTGCCAGTGGAATGGATCTCAGTTTCATGCTATTTCTCTCCCATATCTTTTACAACGGTTTTGTTTCCTGCCGTTGAAAAGACCACAGTGGATACAACCGGGCAGCGGGCTTCAGATGTGCATTCTAGACAGGATATGCACTGGTGGTTACGCACAACTGTATTGCCACTCACGTTGATGTTCATCGGGCAATGCGTATCACAAATGCTGCACATCTTGCAGGTTGCGGCCTGCCGCCGAATGCTGAACACACGGAATAAATTGGAAATACCCAGCACCGCGCCGTACGGGCAGGCATACTTGCACCACGGACGCTCAATGAAAAGGGATGCTGCCAGGGTGACGCCGAGAACGATCAAGCCGCCAACAGCCACTTCGCTTGTCCAGAAATTGAACAGGGCAAAATACGGGTCAATATTTACAAATACCAGTGTCCCGGTGACCGCAGTCATATAGAGAACCCATCCGAGAACCCCATACCGGAGGTATCGGAGAATGGAGTCCAGACGCGCCGGGATAAAGTGGTTATATCGCTTTTTAAACAACCGGCGGCCAAGAGCGGCAAACCATTCCTGTACGGTTCCCAGCGGACAAACCCAACCGCAAAAGACCGGACCAAAAAGAATGGCCAGAACGAACCCGATGACCATAAGTACAAACGATGATTCATGGATCTTCTGGATAAATGTCCCCTCGGTGACAAATTGGTAGATGGTCACCACACCGCCAAACGGACACAGGGCATGCAGGGAAGCGCTGCCCAGGAAGGGAATCCCGGCACCGGTTTCAACCAGTGTATGGTTTACCGCGATGAGCGCGATCAATCCAAAGAAAAAGAACTGGACGACCCTCCGGATCCATATCTTCTTGCGAAAGAATTGTTTCCCTGTTTTTATTGCCATACGAATATCTCCTCTCCCGAATACGAATAATCTTCAGACATTATCCGGTCAATATGTGTGGATTTTATGAAGATCGCATAAAGATATTGTGAGGATCCGGGTGGTTTACCGGAATAGAAACCCTTTTCAGAATACAACCGGTTGATAAAAATGCAAACTGGCATCACTGTCAAGGCTAAGTAGAAATGTCCTATTATTGGCTAAATAGAAATGTCCTATG
>CAYRHB010000098.1:13344-13601 GCA_964424035.1 uncultured Leptolinea sp. | reverse complement strand
TCTTTTTTTCATGCGACAACGTGATTGATTTCCGGATGGAGGTAGAACATTTATTAAAAAAGGACAGGTTACTTATTACTCTTTATAGCCTTCAACCCATTATTGGTTTTTCCCAATATCAAAAAATTCTCCACTCGTTTTTGGAAAACCGGAATATTAAAACCGGTCAGATGGAACTACTGTGTGACTCCGGGTGTGGTGTGGCTTCGGTTTTTGCGCGTTTGGGGTGGGGGTGGGGGGGGGGGGTTGGGGTGGGG
>CAYRHB010000098.1:0-13334 GCA_964424035.1 uncultured Leptolinea sp. | reverse complement strand
GTCAGATGGAAATACTGTTTGACTCCGTTTGTGGTTTCCCATCAGATTTAGCCAGTATGCGGAAAAGAAAGGTCATTGAACATATTCATTAACCAATTTCCCGAAAATTTCCCGAAAACCATTGACATATTATTTTATTCATGTATACTACTGCCTAATATGTTTAACAAATCTTTCATTTTCACCCCGCTCAAGAAGCGAAGCCAACTGTTGAACCCCTCGGGAGAGAGGTAATTTTTGGTTAACTTGAAAAAGTAAGAGAAAAGGTAGTACGCAAACCAAAATCCCTCCGAACCCGGAGGGATTTTTTTATACCCATGCCAAACAGGAGAAACAAAATGTCCACAGAAATTATTGCGAATTGTCCGGAATGTGATGCAGAACTTACATTGAATGATGTAATGGAAGGCGAGATTGTCGTCTGCTCGGATTGTGGTGTTGATCTGGAAGTGGTTAACCTTGAACCGCTCACTCTTGAACTCGCACCCATGGAACAGGAAGACTGGGGAGAATAATCATGTCATCGATCAAGTTATCAAAGTCAAAGAAGATTGGGGTTTTACTTTCCCGTATCCGGGTCGAAGAGAAATGGCTCTTGACCAATCTGGAAAAACGCGGAATTGACTTTGATCGAATCGAAGACGGAGATCTCCAGATGGATGTGACGGATCCGGGTGACTGGTTGAAGTATGATGCCGTTCTGGAACGGTCACTTTCCTACACACGGGGTTTGTATACAACTTCTGTATTGAACTCCTGGGGTATCCCGACAGTGAATATGGCATCCGTCGCCCAGATTTGCGGTGACAAACTGGCTACAACGGCTGCCCTGGCTAAAGCCGGTATTCCCCAACCCAAAGTAAAGATTGCTTTTACACCAGAAGCTGCGCTGGACGCCATCGAAGAACTCGGTTACCCAGTTGTACTGAAACCGGTTGTCGGTTCTTGGGGCCGTCTACTCTCAAAAATTAATGACCGTGACGCTGCAGAAGCCGTCTTGGAACATAAAGAAACACTTGGTTCCTTCCAACATTCTGTTTTCTATATCCAGGAATACATCAAAAAACCCGGTCGTGACATACGTGCCATGGTCGTTGGTGACCAAACCATTTGTGCCATCTACCGCACGTCATCACATTGGATAACCAATACCGCCCGCGGCGGACAGGGTGAAGTCTGTCCGGTTACCCCTGAATTGCATGCTATTTGCCAGGCGGCTGCGAAGGCCGTTGGTGGTGGTGTGCTGGCAGTGGATGTGTTGGAGGATTCAAACAACGGCCTCCTGGTGAATGAAGTAAATCACACCATGGAATTCCACACACTGGCTCCGGTAACCGGTATCGACATTGCCGGTGTGATCATCGACTATACATTGAAAGCTGCCGGAGAATCGGTCATACCTGCTCTTTCCCCGGCACCCATGCCTGTCCACATGACAGCATATCCCATCCCGACAGTAGGTGCCTGACAATGAAAGTTTCCATCATCGGTGGTTCCGGTTACGCAGGTGGAGAATTATTACGGTTATTGCTCAATCATCCGGAAGTTGAAGTCCACCAGGCGACATCTGAAAGCCATCTGGGTGAGTTTGTGTACCAGCAGCACCCCAATTTACGTAAACAAACCAAAATGAAATTCACATCGCGGCAGGTTCTGGAACCCTGTGATGTCCTTTTTCTTGCCCTTCCCCACGGGGAGGCTCAGAAAAATATTGAACATTATGCCAGTCTTGCCCCTCGGATCATTGATCTTTCGGCCGATTTCCGGTTACATGATCAGGCATTATATAAGAAATTCTATGAATCGGATCATTTAGCCCCTGCATGGATGAACAAATTTGTCTACGGCCTTCCGGAATTGCACCGTGAAGAGATGACTGCCGCGTCATACATAAGCGGAGTTGGCTGTAATGCAACAGCCTCCATATTATCTCTGTTTGTCGGCGTAAAATACGGGCTCATTGATACCGATAAACCGTTATTTGTCGATATCAAAGTTGGGTCTTCAGAAGGAGGTGCCTCACCCAATCCGGGTTCGCACCATCCAGAGCGTAGCAACGTGATCCGTACATTTGCCCCCTACGGCCATCGCCATACAGCCGAGGTTATCCAGGAACTGGGACTGACCGATGTGCATCTCACCATGACCTCCGTCGATCTTGTTCGGGGCGCGCTGGCGGCTTCACATGGTTTTGTAAAATCCGGGGTAACAGAAAAAGACCTTTGGAAAGCCTATCGCGATTGGGCTGAAAAAGAACCCTTCATCCGCCTGGTTAAAGACAAACGGGGAATTTATCGTGTACCCGAACCCAAAATTCTTGCCGGGACCAATTTTGCCGATGTTGGCTTTGACCTTGATCCTGAAACAGGGCACCTGGTGTGTATGGCTGCCATCGACAATCTGATGAAAGGCGCTTCCGGCACTGCCGTGCAGGACATGAACATCATTTGTGGTTTTGAAGAAACAGCCGGTCTTGGTTTTTGCGGCCTTCATCCCATCTAAAACGGAGATCTATTTTATTATGCTTGTCGTAAAAATCGGAGGTTCTCAGGGTGTGGGTCTGGATGCAGTTTGCCAGGATATTGTTGAACTGATCAAACAGGGAAAACCGGTTGTTATTGTTCATGGCGGATCAGCAGAAACCAATGAAATATCCGAAAAACTTGGATACCCACCACGTTTTGTAACCAATCAATCAGGTTTTACCAGCCGCTATACAGACAGGAATACATTGGAAATCTTCGCCATGGTCACCAACGGACGGATCAATACATTGATCGTCGAGCGGCTGCAGAAATCTGGTGTGAACGCCATCGGACTTTCCGGATTGGACGCCAGGGTTATGGTTGCCAAACGCAAGGATGCGATCCGGATTGTTGAAAATGGTCGGCAGCGGATTCTCCGGGACGATTACACAGGAAAAATTGAAACGGTGAATGGTGAATTCCTAAAAAATCTTGGCGATTCCGGATTGACTCCCGTTATATCACCATTGGCGATGTCTCATGAGGGGATTGCCTTGAATGTGGATGCAGACCGTGCGGCTGCCATGGTTGCGGGAGCCGTTAGCGCGGAAGAATTGATCATTTTGACCAATGTCCCAGGTTTAATGCGTGAATTTCCGGATGAAAGTACAGTAATTCCCCATATACCAAAGAACGGATTAGAAGCCGCGTTGTCACTCGCTGAAGGCAGGATGAAGAAGAAAGTCCTGGGTGCCAGCGAAGCATTGGAATTGGGTGTCTCCCGTGTTATTTTTGCCGACGGAAGAATAGAGAACCCATTGATAAAAGCCCTTACCGGTGCAGGGACTGTGATTTCATAAATGGAGGATATCGTGATTCAACCTGATATTTTATTGACCGGGCAACAAACGGAAGGTATCAATCTATCTTCTGACCCGATAAAAGAAAAAGAGTCGTTCCACACTTCCGGTGTTTACAGCAAACGTCAGGTGACTATAGTCCGTGGAAAAGGTGCTCATTTATGGGATGCAGATGGAAAAGAATATATTGATTGTGTCGGTGGTCAGGGTGCTGCCAATATCGGCCATGCAAACCCGGTAATAGCGGAGGCGCTTTACCGGCAGGCACAGACACTTATCAGTTGCCCCGAAATGTTTTACAACGACCAGCGGGCAGTGTTGGAGGAAAAACTATGCCAGATCACTGGCATGGCACGGGTATTTTTATGCAATTCGGGAACAGAAGCTGTTGAAGCCGGGATCAAATTTGCCCGCCTTCTGACAGGTCATACTGAGATCATTGCTGCCATGCGCGGTTTTCATGGACGTACTTTTGGCGCGTTATCTGCCACCTGGGAAAAGAAGTATCGTATGCCATTTGAACCATTGGTTCCGGGCTATAAACATATCCCATATAACGACCTTGAAGCCCTGAAAAATGCGATCACAGACCAGACAGCCGCGGTTCTTTTGGAAGTTGTTCAGGGTGAAGGTGGAGTTAATCCTGGAAAAACAGAATTCCTTCTGGGTGCGCGTAAACTCACCCAGGAAAAAGGTTGCTTACTAATACTTGACGAGGTTCAAACCGGATTTGGCCGGACGGGCAAAATGTTTGCCTTCCAGCATGACAATCTGGAACCGGATATTCTATGTCTTGCAAAATCCATAGCGGGTGGGATTCCCATGGGTGCCGCTCTCCTGTCACCTTCTATGCGCGATCTCCAACCACAAACCCACGGCTCAACATTTGGCGGGAATCCCGTGGCAGCAGCCGCTGCCCTGGCCTCAATCCAATTTATCGAAGAGAACAACTTACCTGCCCGTGCAGCTGAACTTGGTGAATGGTTCAAACATGAGCTCGCATCCATCCAATCCCCGCTTATTCGTGAAGTCCGCGGAAAAGGTCTTATGGTTGGAATCGAATTAAAACAAAAAGTTACTCCCTTCCTTCAACAATTAATGGAAAGGGGAGTAATGGCTCTTCCAGCCGGGTTGACCGTTATGCGCTTTTTACCTCCTTTGGTGATTGAGCGTTCTGATCTGGAGATCGTAGTAACCCAAGTTCGCGAAGTCCTTGCTTCAATTGAGGAAGGCAGTAGATAACCATGGATCCGGTTATCCTGTTGACTTGTCTGCTTGAACGCTACAGCCCCACCCTCTCGGAAGAGTCGGCTGTGATGTATCTGGTTGAATCAATGCAACAGATGGGATTTCGATCATATATTGACCCTGCTGGGAATGCTTTGGGTACAATTGGGACGGGGTCGCAGGAAATCCTGTTATTGGGGCATATTGATACTGTTGCCGGCGAGATCAGTATCCGACAGGAAGATGGTAGTTTATATGGAAGAGGCTCAGTGGATGCCAAGGGTCCGCTGGCCTCTTTTGTTTGTGCTGCGTCCTTGGCAAAAGTCAATCCAGGTTGGCGGGTCACTGTGATTGGAGCTGTTGGCGAAGAAGGTGATTCCCGGGGTGCAAAATACCTTTGTTCAAATTATCCTCCTCCTGCAGCCGTCATCATTGGTGAACCTAGCGGTTCAAGCAGCATCACTCTCGGATATAAAGGTAGCTATTGGGCTGTGTTCTCTTTTAGCCAGGCAGCATCCCATACAGCATCCGGGAACCCGAGTGCCTGTGATCAAGCAGCGAAATACTGGATGTCTTTTCTGGAGGACATAAATCACTGGAATATTGGCAAAGACCGGGTTTTTGATCAACTGACTCCTTCATTAAGAGGTTTCAGTTCAAATTCCGATGGCTTCGAAGATCAAGCAATTCTGAATGTCAATATTCGCCTGCCGGAATTGGTGGACCAATCTACACTCGGCGAGTTGATTGAGCGTACGGCTGAAACAACCGGCTTCTTCCCGGAAGTGACGATATTGGATTTCTTGCCTGCCTACCTTTCAGGAAAAAATAATTTTCTGGTCAGAGCATTCCTATCTGGAATTCGTCAGACAGGTGGGAAACCTGGTTTTAAATTGAAATCCGGAACGGCGGACATGAATCTGGTTGGACCAGCCTGGAATTGTCCTATTGTGGCATATGGCCCTGGTGATTCCAATTTAGACCATACAGCCAATGAGCACATCCAGATCAGCGAGTATCTGGATGGAATAAAAGTTCTTTGCAATACGGTGGAAAGAATTCAGACAATGCCTATTGATCGGGAGGAAAAAACACAAATAGCCAGGGAAAATGAAATAGATAATTCCAAGAAGCTCGCCAAGGATAAGAAGCCGGACATCGTCTGGTAATTCGCACTTTATCTGAAAAAGTATGAACAAGAGCGGATTTACCAGTAAACGGCAAATCCGCTCTTTTTTCAAATGTATTTCAAAAAGGAGAAGGAGAAAGAAATGAGCCTTGAGAAATTTTCCATAATTGATTCAACACTCCGTGAAGGAGAACAATTTGTCAACGCGTTCTTCACAACAGATCAGAAAATCCGGATTGCATCCTTGCTGGATGCATTTGGTGCGGAATATATTGAGTTGACAACCCCCTGTGCATCACCACAAAGTGAGCGCGATTGTACCGCAATAGCACGATTGGGTTTGAAAACCAAAACCCTGACACATACCCGATGCAACCTTGATGATGTAAAACTGGCTGTCGATACCGGTGTGAATGGGGTTGATGTTGTTATTGGAACCTCATCTAAATTGAGAGATTTCTCTCACGGAAAAAGCATCAATGAGATCATTGATCTTGCTCAGACGGTTTTTGATTACCTGAAACGACAAAATGTGGAGATGCGGTTCAGCACAGAAGATACCCTCCGCAGTGATCCGGAAGACCTGTTCCAGGTTTATGAAGCTGTCGATAAAATCGGTGTGCACAGGGTGGGAATAGCGGATACTGTAGGAATCGGGAATCCTCGGCAAATCTATGATCTGGTTTCTGCACTACGTAAAAGAGTAAAAGCGGATATTGAATTTCACGGCCATAATGACACAGGCTGCGCAATTGCCAATGCTTTCGCAGCTCTGGAAGCCGGCGTGACCCATGTAGACACCACTGTGCTGGGAATAGGCGAACGGAATGGAATCACAGCTCTGGGTGGATTGGTAGCCAGAATCTATTCCATCAATCCTGAATATGTAAAGAAATACCGGTTGCCTCTTCTTATGCATCTGGATCAGGTGGTAGCCAGTCTGGTAAATGTGGATATCCCCTTTAATAACTATATTACCGGATTCTCTGCCTTTACTCATAAAGCCGGTATTCATACCAAAGCGGTACTCAATAATCCATCAACATACGAAGTACTAAAACCCGAAGATTTTGGACTCACCCGCTATATTCATATTGCTCACCGGTTAACCGGTTGGAATGCCATTCGCTATCGCGCAGATCAATTGGGTTTGGAACTGACTGACGCGGAGGTCAGAACAATCACGGAGGAAGTAAAAGCATTGGCTGATCTACATCCACTAACTCTGGATGAAGTTGACAGCCTCTTGCATGCTATGCGAAATCAGACAATTGAAGTGGAAACAACAGAAACCGAATCAACAGAAACTGACTCAGAACCGGCTGTTGCATAACCGGCAGCAATAATACGAATAGGAAAAGACCATGGGACAGACTTTATCAGAGCAGATATTATCGAAAAAAGCCGGACGCAACGTTGTGGCAGGAGAATTTGTTGTAGTTGAACCGGATGCAGTGATGAGCCACGACTCATTGACTCCTTCGATTATAAAAATATTAAAAGAAGAGTTGGGATCATCCACCATCAGGCATCCTGAAAGATTGGTATTCGTTTTTGATCATGTTTCGCCTGCATCCACTGTAGGTACAGCTGATCTTCAAAACGTGGTTCGTAAATTTGCGCGTGAGAACGCAATTCGCCTGTTTGATGTGGGACGCGGTATCTGCCATCAGGTGTTGGTTGAGGAAGGAATCGCCCAACCCGGTAAGGTTGTGGTGGGCGCGGATTCCCATTCCACCAGCTATGGCGCCGTCGGGGCTTTTGGCACCGGTATGGGATCCACCGACGTTGCGTTGATCTGGGCTACAGGAAAAACATGGCTGCGGGTTCCAGAGACAGTGCGTGTGAATTTTTCCGGTTCGTTACCTAAGTTTGTTGAATATAAAGATATGGCTTTAAAACTTGGGCGAATTCTTACCATATCAGGCGCCAATTATATGGCTGTGGAATATCATGGAATTGATTGGATGCCTCTTTCAGGCCGCCAGACCCTTGCCAGCATGGCAGTTGAAATGGGTGGAAAAGTCGGGATCGTGCCACCTACCGGAAATCTTCCGGATAATTATGTAATTCCTGAATGGCTCAAAGTGGATACCTCCGCATCATACAGCCGTACGATTGATCTGAATATATCAACATTATGTCCGCAGGTCTCCATCCCCCATGCCGTTGATAATGTCGCGGATATCACGGATCTCTCGGGTACCAAAGTGGATGTTATCTTCCTGGGAACCTGTACAAACGGACGGCATGTCGATCTTGTTCAAGCAGCCAATATCATGCGCGGGAAAAGAGTGGCTGATGGAGTTCGAATGATCATAACTCCTGCTTCCAGTATAGAAATGGCTCGGGCCGCTTCCGATGGCAGCCTGACTGCACTGATTGAAGCCGGTGCTCTGATTACATCTCCCGGATGTGGCATGTGCATGGGACGCCATAATGGAACACTCGGGGATGGAGATGTCTGCCTTTCAACGGCGAACCGTAATTTCAAAGGTCGGATGGGCGCCCCCACATCGAAAATCTACCTTGCTTCACCTTCTGTTGCCGCCGCAACCGCTTTGCGGGGTTGCATCACTGATCCGCGGGATTTATAGGAGTAGAAAATGACAAAAATTTGGAAATTTGGTGCAGATGTTGATACTGATCAGATTGTTCCCGGACGCTACGCACCGTACATGCGGCCTGATGCAGATGTGGCTGATGCAGCATTTATCGAAGCCCGTCCTGAATTTGCACGCTCTGCAGTTCCTGGGGATGTGATCGTTGCCCTTGAAAACTTCGGATGCGGTTCGTCCCGTGAATACGCCGTGGAAGCTTTACGGCGACGAAAAGTGGGTGCCATTATTGCTCGCAGTTTTGCGCGGATTTTTTACCGGAATGCCATAAATCTGGGAATTCCATTGTTTGAGTCAGATGAGATTGTGGATGCTTTGAAAGACGGAGAAAACGCAATCCTTGATCTTTCTAATGGCACAATCGAAACCGCTGGAATTTCATACAACCTGCCTGATATGCCTGAGTTTGCCCGAGAGATCGTGGAAGCCGGTGGAGTTGTATCCTACGTCCGTCAAAATGGCCGCTTCCCGGGAGAAGTTTGATGGATTACCGTTTATGCGTTATTGAGGGCGACGGTATCGGCAAGGAAGTGATTCCAACTGCCGTTCAGGTATTGAAGGCGGTCGTTCCTGGCCTTTTGATTGAAAACGCAGCCGCCGGCTGGGAAACCTTCTTGTCAGATGGTGTATCAGTTCCATCCGGGACTCTAAATTCAATCCGGCGTTGTGGTGCCGCGCTCTTTGGTGCGGTATCCTCTCCGGCCAAGAAAGTGGATGGTTACCGAAGTGCTATTATCACCATGCGGCAGGCATTGGATCTTTACGCCAATATCCGCCCTGTAAAATATCTTCCCGGTCTTTCTTCCAGACGGGACGTGGATATGATCATCGTCCGGGAGAACACTGAAGGCATGTACTCCGGCCGGGAATATCTTGATGGCGATCAGGCTGTTGCCGAGCGACTGATCACACGCCGGGCATCAACCCGAATTGGTGAAAAGGCGGTTGAGTTGGTACAAACAGGAAAACGCTCAAAATTATCCATCGTCCACAAAGCAAATATTATGCCGGTAACTGACGGTCTATTCAGGGATAGTGTACGCGATGTCATTAACAGAATGAAACAACCGGATGAAACGTGGGAAGTGGAAGAAGTACTGGTGGATACCGCCGCAAACAGGATCATCAGTCATCCGGAAAATATGGATGTAATTGTTACAACCAATCTATTTGGAGACATCCTTTCAGATGAAGCCGCGCATTGGTCTGGAGGAATGGGTTTGGCTCCATCCATAAATCTCGGCGAAGGCGTTGCGGTGGCAGAACCTGTTCATGGATCGGCCCCGGATATTGCCGGACAGGGAATTGCCAATCCAATCGCCGCCATTCTGAGCGCAGCCCTGTTGTTGCGATATTACTGGAAGACTGATTCATTGGCTGAAATGGTGGAAAATGCTGTTCATCTGGCTTTAGCCCATGATCTACCGGTTAGTGACAACCAGATTGAAAATGGGACACGAACAGAGACCATCACTCAGGCAATCCTGGCCCGATTGAAATAGGAAAAGGAGATATTTGTTATGAATGTAGCCGTATTATGCTCACGGGTGAGAGTGGAAGAACGCTGGATATTGGAAGCATTAGAAAAACGCGGAATCCCCTACACTAAAATTGATGACCGCCAGGCTGTATTGATGTTGAATGATCCGGAGAAATGGCGCGAGTATGATGTTGTAATTGAACGGAGTCTCTCATACAAGAACGGGTTGTATATAACCCAGGTCCTCAATTCATGGGGTATTCCTACCGTAAATATGTCCAATGTGGCAGCCACATGTGGCGATAAATTGACCACATCAGTTGTTCTGAATAGTGCCGGTGTTCCTCAACCAAAAGTCTGGGTAGCGTTTACTGCAGAATCCGCATTAAAGACCATGGAAGAGATTGGCTTCCCAATTGTAATGAAGCCTATCGTGGGATCCTGGGGACGTCTACTGGCTAAAATCAATGACCGGGATGCGGCAGAGGCCATTCTGGAGCATAAAGAGCAATTGGGCTCATTCCAACATTCAGTTTTTTATATGCAGGAGTTTATAAAAAAACCGGGACGCGATATCCGTACGTTTGTTATTGGTGATAAAACCATCTGTGCCATATACCGTAGTTCCGGCCATTGGATTACCAATACTGCCCGTGGTGGACAGGCTGAGATTTGCCCGGTAACACCTGAAATCCATCAGATCAGCCAGGCGGCTGCGCAGGCGGTTGGTGGAGGTGCCATCGCCATTGACCTGCTTGAGGATCCTGATCGGGGGTATCTGGTAAATGAGGTTAACCACACCATGGAATTCCACTCTACAGTTCCACTGACCGGTATTGATATCCCGGGTTTGATCGTGGAATACGCAGTGGAACAAGGAAAGAGCAAGGCCGAAATCAGTTCCATGTCAATGTCAGAAGTGGCAGGGTAGTCCTTACTCAGTATGGACTATATTTTTCTATATATAATGAAGGGAGATAGAGTTCTACTGTAAACAATATTCATCATGGGCGGAGCTTGCTATGACGAAACCGAATATCCATGTAGTTCACCGCAGCTGGGACAAAGATTACCCGACTATTGAAAAAGGTGAAGGAATTTATCTTTTTGATACAACCGGGAAAAAGTATATTGATGGTTCAGGCGGTTCCTCTGTCGTAATGTCTGTTGGTCATGGGAATAAGGATGTGATTTCTGCCATGAACAGACAAATGGAAAAGTTCTCTCTAATCCCTGCCCATGCGTTTGCCAACCAACCTGAATTGGATTTGGGTGACCTGATTGTGAGCCTTGCTCCAGGTGAACTAAAGGATAAATCCAAAGTCTGGTTTTCTTGCACGGGTTCAGATGCGAATGATGATGCCTTGAGATTGGCGCGGCAGTATTTTGTCGAATCTCACAAATCGTCCAAATACCAGATAATTGGCCGATGGCGTGGTTTCCATGGGAATACATTATCCGGTGCGGGAATCTCAGGTATCACAAATCGGCGAAGTATTTTTCAACCGATGTTTGTAGAATCTCCGCACCTTCCACCGGCATTCTGTTACCGGTGCAGTTTCGAACAAAGGTATCCTTCCTGTAATTTGTTATGCGCGCGAGCGTTGGAATCATTGATCAGGCAACAGGGACCGGATAATGTGGCCGCATTCATCGCGGAACCTGTTGTCGGCGCGGCGCTTGGATGTGTTCCCGCACCGGAGGGATATTTTCAGAAAATTAGAGAAATATGCACGAAATATGATGTTTTGCTTATCATCGACGAAGTAATGACAGGATGGGGAAGAACGGGAAAGCTCTGGGGAATCGAGCATTGGGGTGTAACACCGGATATTATCACTTCGGCAAAAGGGTTATCTGCTGGCTATTCACCAATTTCTGCCCTAATAGCAAAGGACAGCATCTGGCAGGTATTGGAACAAAACCACTCTCCTTTTAAGGCAGGCCATACGCTTAATGCCAATGCGATCAGTTGTTCAGCGGCAGAGGCTGTTATTTATTTCATTGAGGAACATGACCTCGTCGAAAATTCAAAGCAACAGGGTGAGTATTTAAAAAATGGTTTACTCAAAATGATGGAAACGCATCCTGTCATTGGTGATGTGAGAGGTTTGGGATTGATGGTGGGATTTGAATTCATCTGCGATCATAAAACGCGTGAACCATTCCCTTCAAAAATGAAGGTTTCCTCCATATTCGAAAAGGCAGCATTGAACAATGGACTGATCACATATCCATGTACGGGTTCCCTGGATGGTGTATTGGGAGATATGATCCTGCTTGCCCCACCGTTATCAATTACAAAAGAACAAATTGATGAAATGCTTGAAATAATTGAGCGATCGATCAGGGAAATCGAAATATTGATATTGGATTGACCAGAAAAGATATTTGGCAACTATTGGTATTGACATTCAATCCGCCTGGCATGGTAAAATTTCGCGCCAATATCTTACGTGAGAATGATAACCATGACCTATTCAGAAATCATTGCAGCATCATTAAAAGTTAAACCATATCAGGTTGAAGCGACCATCAATTTACTGGATGAGGGTAATACAGTTCCATTCATAGCACGATACCGGAAAGAAATGACTGGAACCCTGGATGATGAACAGGTGCGAATTGTTGCCGATGAAGTTGCCCGGTTACGGGCGATTGATGAGCGCCGAGCAGCCATCTTGAAATCAATTGAAGAACAGGGAAAGCTAACAGACGAACTCAAGGAGAGTATCCAGGCCGCTGAAACCCTGACCGCGCTGGAAGATCTGTATGCACCCTACAAACCCAAACGCAGAACACGTGCGATGGTTGCACGGGAAAAAGGATTACAGGGTTTGGCTGATATCATACTCAGCCAGTTAAATACGGATCGTACGATTGAAGATATTGTCACCGAAACATATCTAAATGACCAGGTACTGTCAGTGGAAGAGGCTCTACAAGGAGCCCGTGATATTGTTGCTGAAACGATCAGCGACAATGCGAATGTCCGGCAGAGTACCCGTGAAAAAGCTTTAAAATTTGCCAGAGTAACAGCAGAAAAAGTAGAAGATTCTGTTGATGAAAAGCGGGTTTATGAGTCGTATTACAGTTTTGAAGGACGGGTTGACCGTCTTCAACCACACCAGGTGCTTGCATTAAATCGTGGGGAAAAAGAAGGGGTCCTCAGGGTTAAAGTGCTTGTTGATGAGCGCGATTGGCGGTCTTCCATCTATGATGAATTCCAGGAAGACCTGTTTTCTCCGTTCTCTGATCAATTGACCTTATCCATTTTAGATGCGGCAGACCGACTCTTATTGCCATCGATTGAACGTGATGTTCGCCGTGAATTAAGTGAAAAGGCAGATGGACATGCCATTAATGTGTTCGCAACCAACCTTCGCGCCTTGCTTTCTCTTCCTCCGCTTACCGGACAGACTGTGTTGGGAATAGATCCTGGCGTACGCACAGGTTGTAAAGTGGCTGTTGTAGATCCGACCGGGAAACTGTTGGATACGGGGACTATATATCCTCATCAGCCCAGGAATGACTGGGAAGGTTCATTGACCAAGC
>CAYRHB010000097.1:0-13850 GCA_964424035.1 uncultured Leptolinea sp. | reverse complement strand
ATCCGGCAATCATGGCGGCACGGTTGGAACCTGTTGAAGCCATGCGCGGTGGTGAGGAATAAAGGAGTTCATCATGGAAGTCGCAAAAACTGAAAAAGTAACCCGTGTATACAAGATCGGGAATATCGAAACAAATGCATTGCGGGGAGTTGATCTGAGCATTCAATCCGGGGAGTTCCTGGCGTTGATTGGTCCATCAGGTTCCGGAAAAACCACACTTTTACAGATGCTGGGCTGTCTTGATCAGCCCACAGAAGGCAGAGTATTCGTAAATGGCAGGGATGTAACCAATTTGAACCGGAATCAGCGTGCGGATATCCGCGCGGCGTCAATTGGATTTGTTTTCCAATTCTTCGCGCTTATCCCTACACTATCGGCATATGAGAACATAGAGATGCCCCTGCTTCTGGCCGGCAAGAGCTCATCAGAGCGCGCCGATCGGGTCAAATTCCTGCTGGAAATGGTAGACCTGACGGATCGCGCCAACAACCGGCCGGATCAGCTGAGCGGCGGCCAACAGCAGCGAGTGGCTGTTGCCCGCGCACTGGCAACAAACCCGGCATTGATACTGGCGGATGAGCCCACAGCCAATCTGGATACGACCAATGGCAAACAGGTCATGGAAGTAATGACCCGACTAAACAAAGAGACCGGAGTGACCTTTGTGTTCGCCACGCACGACCCCCGGGTGATCCAATACGCCCGCCGGGTGGTGACTTTACAGGATGGTCAGATCGTCAGCGATGCCCCCGCGGAAAAAGTGGAAGCCGTGCACCCGGTATGAAGAAGAGCCTCTATGTCGTGGTAATTTCGTTAATATGCCTTACCGGATGTTCCGGGATCAAGGGTGCCGGTACCCCCATCCCGACTGTTTCTTTGGATTCTGTCCCGAAACAGGAAACCAATATCCCGGACACAGTACCTGGCAGCTCTTCGGAAATGGAGAACCTGGTAGCCATTGGCGGTGTAACAGCCTCGGGTGTCGTTCGGTCGATGAATCAAGCCCAATTTGTTGCCACTGGCAGCGGTTCTGTCCAGATTGTACAGACGGCCGTTGGCAGGGAAGTCAGGGAAGGGGACATCCTGGTCGTTCTGGCAGGACGTGAAAAAATGCAGGCTGCCGTGGAAGCCGCGCGACTGGAACAATTATCTGCCGAACAGGCGCTGGATGCCGTATACCGTGATGCGGATAAAGTACGGGCAGCCGCACAGGTAAGGTTGGCGGAAGCCAATAAAGCTCTGGATGAAGCTGTCAAACGGCGTGAATACCGGAATTTCCGCAATGGTTCTGAAAGCTCCATCAACGAAGCACGGGCGGATTTCATCCTGGCCAAAGATTATCTCGAAAAAGCCAGGGACGGGTACAGTTATTATGCCGATCTGGATGACGACAATATAAACAAAGCCGGAGCGTTGACCGCTTTATCGGCTGCCCAAAAGGCATATGACAAAGCCGTGTCCAATCTGAACTACCTTACCGGAATGCCGGCGGAACTGGATGTGGAACAGGCGGAAGCCGACCTGCAGGCGGCAAAAGCCGAAGCTGCGGATGCTGAAAAAGCACTGGACCGGGTCAGAAATGGACCTGATCCGGAGACTGTTGCCCTGGCGGAAGCCCGTGTAAGCAATGCCAAAGCCCAACTTCTGGCGAGCCAGAGTTCTCTTGATGAGATGGAGATCAAAGCCCCGTTTGATGGTACCATCGGGCGGTTGGATGTACATACCGGTGACTGGGTCACTCCGGGTCAGTTGATTTTGGCCATGGTTGACCTGAAGCATTTGCTGGTGGAAACCACCGACCTGAGCGAGCGGGATGTGGTGAAGGTGCGCGGCGGTGAACCGGTGACGGTTTATGTCAAAGCTTTGGACATGGATATATCCGGCGCTGTGGCTGAGATTGCACCAATGGCCGATGCCCTGGGTGGAGATGTGGTTTATAAGACGATCATTTCGTTGGATGAGATACCGGAAGGTTTGCTGCCGGGAATGAGTGTGGATGTGAAATACGAGTAAATCCACAAAAATAAGCAAAAAGGATCCTGCGACTGGCAGGATCCTTTTTTGATGCAAAAACTAATTCTTCTTCCGGTTGTCACTTTTGTCGGAATAAAGGATCACTTTATTGCGACCGGATTTCTTTGCCTGATAAAGTGATTCATCCGCCCGCGATAGAATTTGATCATTATTCACACCATGGTCCGGATAAATGGCAATGCCAATGGATACAGTAATCCGGAAATTTCTTCCATGGAATTCCATCTGCGTACCGCTGATTTCTTCACGCAGGTCCTCCGCTTTTCTTAAAGCATCCTGTGCGTCAGTTTCAGGAAGAATGAGCATGAACTCCTCTCCACCATACCGGCAGGCAATATCACTCTTCCTGATGTGGGAGAGAATCAACTTTGCCACTTCCCGTAATGCCTGGTCTCCTGCCTGATGGCCGTACGTGTCGTTGATCTCCTTGAAATGGTCCATATCCATCAAAAGAAATGCAATCGTATGACCATGCCGTTCAGCCCGGTTGTATTCAGCCGGCAGCCTTTCAGACAGGTAATGCCGGTTGAAGAGACCCGTTAACGCATCATGGATAGCCAATTCCCGGACCTCTTTTTCGAGTTTTGTGATTGCCCGCAATTTTGTTTTCAGTTCGGCATTTACTTTATTTAACAGTTCTCGTGACTCTTCCAGTTCCCTGGTTCTTTCATCAACGTGTTGTTCCAGTTCAAGATTTCTGGCATTTACAGAACGGATTCGCAACTGGATCAAACCAAATAACCCGAGCAATCCACCGATCCCGGCCAGAATATAAAACCACCAGGCTTTCCACCAGGGAGGGTGAATGACAATCTTCAAGTTCCGGATCTCATCATTCCAGATCCCATCATTATTAGCCGCCCGAACCATAAAAGTGTAATTACCGGGTGGCAGGTTGGTATAGGTCACTTCATTTCTGGTTCTGGGAGGAGACCAGTCTTTATCGAATCCTTCCAGTTTGTACTGGAAATGATTTTTATATGAGAGTTGATAACTCAATGCGGCGAATTTGAACGTGATAACAGATTGGTCATGTTCAAGGATTATTTCTTCCGCACTCTCAATGGGACCGGGAAGGATCTTACTGCCGGCTGGCAGAATTTGATTGAATAATTCAAAGCCGGTAAGAACCACGGGTGGTTCATATGGATTCTGGGTGATGCTATCCGGATTGAAAAAAGTCAATCCATTTGATCCGCCAAAAAAGATTTCACCATCCGGACCACGGTGTGAACTGGAAATCTCAAATAAATCTCCCTGTAATCCATCACGCACGCTGAAATTCTCAAAGCTTTGTTTGACGATATTAAAGTGGCTTATACCCTTGCCTGTACTGATCCATAATTCATTTTTCTTGCCCGGCTGAATTCCAACGATCGTGTCGCTGGGTAATCCATCCTTTGTTGTGTAGTTCGACCATTGTCCGGTTTCAATTTCAAGACCGCTCAGACCATTCGACGTACCAGCCCAGATGACCCCGGTTTCCTCATCCAGATACAATGCGAAAACAGCATCATCCAGAATAGTGTCGGGATTTCCCGTATCAGTCCGGTGGTGGGTGAACGAACCTGAAACGGGATCCAGCAATTCCAACCCTCCACGGGCGGTAGCTATCCAAACTTTTCCAGATGCTTCTACCGCCAGGTCATATACGGTATCTTCCGTTAGCGAGTTTGGTTCATCAGGATTGTTTTTATATTTCGCCTCAACCAGACCGGTTTTCGTATTGAAAAGATCCAACCCGAAACCCAGTGTGCCGATCCAGAGGTGGTCCGGTCCGGCTGGATAGATCCGGGTGAGGAAATTGCTACTGAGAAGACCTTCCGTATCCGGTTTTGAACGAAAGACAGTGAATTTCCCTGTGTTCGGATCCATGCGGTTCAGCCCACCGCCGGACGTGGTCAGCCAGAGAATGCCTTTCCTGTCCCGGTAGATATTTTGTATCTTGTCAATGGATAAACTTTCAGGGTCGTTCGGGTCATTGCGATAAACGGTCATGCGGTTGGTTGTCCGTTCGAAACGGTTTAATCCACCGCCAAATGTCCCGATCCAGACCACCCCGTTTTCTTCCGCCAGGATACTGTAAACGTTATTGGAACTGAGTGTATTCGGGTCACCGGGAATGGATCGGTACAGACCAAAGCGTTGATAAGCCGGGTAGAGTTTATTCACTCCTCCATATCGGCTTGTTATCCACAAAACACCTGACCGGTCTTCAGCCACCCAGAACAGATCATTGTTGCTAACAGTTGATGGATCATTCGGGTTGTGCTGGAATGAACGGAAGATACCCTTCTCCCGGTCAAATAGATTTAATCCTCCGTTTTCTGTGACAATCCAGAAGTTTCCGGATGTATCCTCGAATAGATTCCAGATGCGGTCATTGCTCAATGTTTTGGGATCATTCGGATCATTTCGATACGCGTAAAATGTCCCTTTTGCACGGTCGAAACGATTCAACCCGCCGCCGCGGGTACCCACCCAGAATTCTCCCCGGCTGTCTTCCAGCATGGACCATACATTGTTATGGCTGATGCTTTCAGGATCATCAGGATCATTTGTATAGACTGTGAAATCATCTGTTTGAGGATCATACCGGTGTAATCCGCTGCGTGTTCCCAGCCATATCGTACCGCTGCTATCTTGATATATTCGGTAAACAACAGAACCTGCCAGAGCACGGGGATTTTCCGAGTTGACAACATAATTCTTGAATGTACCGGTTTTCCGGTCAAGTACACTCAAACCTCCCCGGGTCCCAATCCATATCCGGCCATCCTTTGCCTCCATCAATGACCATATGCTGTTATCCACCAGACTGTCCGGATCATCAACATTTTTGACATAAATGGTGAAATTGCCTATTTTCGGGTCATACACATTCAACCCTCCCGGATCGGTTCCGATCCAAATCAGGCCATCTGACGATTCGATCAGCGAGAAGGTATTATTGTTGCTCAAACTGTTGGGATCATCAATGTTGTGGCGGAAGGTAGTGAATGTGTCACCGTCATAGCGGGCCAGTCCGTTTGCCGTGGCAAACCACATGAAACCCTGCCTGTCCTGCAAAACAGAGAGGACCGTAGCATGAGGGAGACCATCTTCTACTGCCAGCCGCTCGAAACGCAAGTTTCCAGAGAAGAGATTTTGCTCAGTTGAAATAGCCGCTTCGACATACGGGGTATTCCCCGAAAACAGCAACAAAATAATGAAAGCCAGTAATATTAGTCGAACTGGATAAGTAAGTTTCATATGACCAGCCTTAATATTTAATTTAACAGACAATTTTGGATTCCCCATCATCAGGCAGATTATTTCGGGGATAAATGAAAGAAATAACACAAAAAACGTTGAATCATTTTACATGATTCAATCCGGGTTCTAACATCATCACAATAAAATTAATATATTTTTTATTTTCTAGGTTTTCGAAAAATTTCCATTGTATGGATAAGCATACCAGTCCAAGATTCAACAGGTGGGAGAATAAATATAAGGTTGTTTTTCTGTGCGTGAATTCTTATTCATTCATTTCTTGAATATATGGAAGCTCTTATTACGATAGCAAGCCAGGGTAAAAGTATTTCTTCCCCTTCTTCGTGTTTTGTCTCTTCTGATCCCAACCATGAAGAATTCGCAGGGCTTCCGCGCCGACCCGGCAGGAACGTTCCTCCCCGCCGGCATCATCCCATTTGCCGGTGAGACGCTGGGCAATAACGGACGCAACCACACCGGCGCGCAGTTTGAACAGACGCGCCAGGGTTAACAGAGCGGCGGCTTCCATTTCAAAGTTAAGCACACCCAACCGACGGATGTCTTCAAAGAAGGCATCATTGTTGGATAATCTAAATCCGCCGAAAGCTGTCCGTCCCTGTCCTGCGTAAAAAGACGCTGAAGTGCAACCCGTACCTACATGGTAGCGGTATCCAAGCGTTTCGGCGGCCTCCACCAATGCCATGGTGACCTCAAAAGAAGCGGCAGCCGGGAACTCAGGCTGCACATAAAGCGGGGTCATCCCGTCCAACCGGATGCAGGCGTCGTTGATGATCAGATCACCGCATTCGATCCCTTCCTGAATCCCTCCGGTGGTGCCGACGCGGATGATGGTATGCGCCCCGGCTTCGGCGGCTTCCGTCAGTTTGTATTCCAGCGACGGGGCTCCCACACCAGAGGTCATAGCCGAGATTTTCGAACCTTTGTATTCTCCAATTGCCGCGCGATACCCGCGCGGTTGTGGGTATTCACGGGAATTTTCCCATTGAGATGCCATAATGCTGATCCGGTCAGGGTCGCCGGGCATTAGCATATATCCGCTGTAATCTTTTAAGCGATCCCGCGTGACTGCATCAGTATCACCCCCCAGTTCCGCGTCCGATAACCCTTTCCGTCCTTCCTCTACTTTACGTGCCATCGTTCAGTCCTTCCAGTAATAGTATATTTAATTGTATACCGTTCCAGTTCACGATTGGTGTAATACCAACGACTAGCTGAAAACCGCGAAATGATGGTTTCTTCGATTCAATCGGGAGGAAAGACCATTAACCAAGAGAGGTTCAAATTCTCGATGACATCAAACCTTATAGCGTTCCTTTATCGCCGGGATCAGATATTCCTTGAAAGCACGGTCACGGTTGTATTCCGGTTCCCAGTGCCAGTCCCTTCGGGCAGCGCTGTCATCCACATCCTGTGGCCATGAATCCACAATCCCCTGCCGGGCCAGGTGAGGATGGAAATCTACATTCGCATCGGGAAAGTGTTCCAGCACAATTTCATGAAATTCTGCGGCAGTCAGACTGAAGCTGGTAATGTTATATACCAGTTTGGTCAGCGATTCTCGCGGCGCGGCTTCCAGTTCCAGCAATGATCGCACCGCGTCAGGCATCATCATGAAGGGTAAACGCGTATCCTTGCGGACAAAGCAGCTGTAATCCTCCCCACGGGCGGCATGATGAACCATTTCAGGGCCGTAATCACTGGTTCCGCCAGTAGGTGTGGTAACGGCACTGATCAGACCGGGGAAACGCAGGCAGCGAAAATCAATGTTGTTGCGGGGTTTGTCTGCTGCCAGTTGGCGGTAATGCCGGGTGTAATAACGGCCCAAGTGTTCACAGTACAATTTATTACAACCATACATGGTAAAGGGTTCAAGATATTGTTCTTCTTTGACCTTCTCAACCTGATTTTTCAGGTCAAGGCTGGGAATACCATAAGCAGCGATGGAAGACGGGTATAGGAATTTCACGCTTTTTCCCTGCCAGGCGGCCTGTTCAACGGCCAACCGCAGCAAATTAAGGGTACCTTCCACATTTACGCGATGGGCGGTTTCAGGGTTGTATTCCGCTTTGGTTGATAGAATGGATGCCAGATGGTAAATGCTGCGGATCTCATATTCCGCCACCAACCGTCCAAGCAACATATTGTCAAGAATATCCCCCTGTATGAAGGGATGGCAATATTTGCACAATGCCTCATCGATGGGTGTTACGTCCAGGGCAACAATCTGGACATCTCCGCGCTGGCCCAGATGGCTTATTAAGCCGTGGCCGATTTCCCCGTTCGCGCCTGTGATCAAGACAACTTCTTTTCGCATGGTCTGCTCCTGTTCAAGGATTTTTTGAGACGGGATTACATGACAAAGTTATCTGGATTTATTGTAGCAATTGCACAGAAGATTATCGACTGACGGATGGACTGTCGAAAATCACAATCTGTTTCTTTCTTAGAAAGTCAACGACCAGGGTTTGGATTTCTTCGGGCGTAAGTTCGTCGGTTAACAAGTAAAGATCGGCATGCTGGCGGGCGTGTGCCAACCGCCGGTGCTGTTCGGAATATTCCGCTTCTGTCCAGTTCAGGCTGCGTCGGCGGCATGTGACGGAATAGGATGCATCCAGAAAGATCAATACATCCGGGTTGGTAAGAAGCTTCCACATCGAGGCAACATAGGAATGTTCCTGGGCGATATGCCGGAACTCAACCACATCGTTTTGCAACGCGGCAATCAAGGTCGATTTTCCTGAAGCACAGGGACCGACAACACCTACAATCCATTTGGGGGGAGAATCTTTTCTCATGGGAATAAAAAGCCCGCCGGATCAAGCAGGCGGGCAGGTTTGCGCATCAATTCAGAGTTTGTTCATCTTCCATCGGGTAACTTTCTCTCAACAACATATTGCCGGTCGCCCTGAAGGGCAGGCGTACCGTCATACGGCGGATCTGGTCGGTTTCACGTGCCTGAACTTTTAGAACAACAATGCTCATGTCATCATTCGGGCGTCCCTGATCAAGGCGGATGGCATGGTTCAACAGAGTATCGGCAATCAATTGCGCGGGCGGATCCTGATCTTCGATCAGGCTGTTGAGCATCGGGCAGATATCAAACTGCTGCCCATACCGATCACCCGCATAAGATACGCCGTCTGTGTACATTACGATCGTAACACCGGCTTCAAGGGGAATTTCGGATATGGCCGGTCTGATATTGCGTGACGTACCAATGGGTCTACTCTCAGCGCTTAAACATTCAATTTTGTCATGTGCAGCGACGAAAACCGGTGTCGGGTTATTGCGGGCAATAACAATGGTTCCCGTCTGCAGGTCTGCAGACAGGATGTTCAGACAGGCAGTAACCTTCCCGTTGCGTTCGGTGAACAGGTGGTCGGATGCCGCACGGGCGGCTGCGCCATCCCGTACTCCTTCCGCCAGAAGGCCGATCACTTTTCGCACGACCATGGAAGAGATGGCTTTTGCTCCACGACCGGATGTCTGGCCGTCTGCCAGCACAACAGACACGCCGCCATTGGGTCGTTCCACAACCTCCAGCGTATCACCGGATTCGGATATGGCGTATTTATTTGTCTTGGCAACTGCAACGCTGATTTCCATTACGTGTAATTTTATACCAGATTGTCCCGAAAAGTAAGCTCTCGATGATCATACAGGTTGTGCAATGAGGATCAACAGACGGGCATTCGGGCTGGCGATCCACTCGCTATGCCCCATAAATCCACATTGCCGCAACGGGGTTTGCAGGTATTCGTGGAATGAATCTGGAATATGGCCAAAACCGAAAAGACCATTAAAAAAGCGGATCATTCGCTCATGTATGGTGAAACCTGTGATATCGGCTGTTAATAATATGATCAATGTCCCACCCGGCTGCAAGACCCGCCGGATTTCATTCAGGGTAGCAGCTTCAAAAATATAAGGAGCCGGAAAAGTGGCTGTTACCGTCTTGAATGTACCTGTCTTTATGGGGATAGACTGTCCCACTCCACGGATGAGGAAGCGGTTGTTTGCGGGCAGCAATTGGCGACAAAAACGTAACATTTGTAGGCTTTCATCCAGGCCAGTTGCCGGGATACCCCGCTCCAGAGATTGCTCTAGGAGGATCCCTTTGCCGCATCCCATGTCCAGTAACGGTCCAGGTTCAGCCAGCCAACCGGCAGCGCGGATCCAATCGTTCCATTTTCCGGCTGAGACCAGCCAGGCAGCAAAGTTGTACATCCACGCAAAACGGTGATACAGAAGGTCAAATCCCCATAAAACAACGCGTACCCACCATTTTTTGATATACATCCGGTGAAAATCCGGTTCGTAGGAAGAATGATTTTTACTCACGATTCCAATTTTACCCATAGTTTGTGACATTTTTTTATGTTCTCATTGGGATTGATGGAATATAATTCGGCAATTCTTAATTGCATTTACACGGAAAAGAGGATTTCATGCCAGGTTTTACTCCCGGCCGCCGTTGGCAGCCCGCATACTATGCCTTTCACAATGATTCAATCCCGAGAAAAATCCTCGCGACTTTTGAACGCTGGGTAAAAGGTCCACTGTTTGGCTGCCGAATGTGTGGCAATTGCCTGTTACAGGAAACAGCCTTCATATGCCCCATGGAATGTCCGAAAGGCCTTCGAAATGGTCCCTGCGGAGGATCAACCCCTGAACATTGCTATGTGGATAATACACGGCCGTGTATCTGGTATAAGATCTACGAGCGGGCCGAGAAACTTGGACAAACCGATAAATTGTTGGAAGTTCTGCCGCCATTGGACTGGGAGAAGGTGGGAACAGAACAGTGGTGGGATCTGTTCGAAATTTGGAAGCGAAAAGGCGGGTTAAAAGCTACTTTCGAAGCTGCGAAGTCAAAAGACCGTATGGTGATCTTTGAACACTTTATGGAAGAATACCGTCAACCGGATTGGTGGCAGGGTGATGACCAACCACACCCGGCGCCTCCGCATGAACCGGTTTCCAGTCTGGAAGAGAAACTGGTCAATGGCAGGTTCGTCGTCACCGCGGAGGTGGCTCCACCCATTTCTGCGACGGCTGTAGACCTCGTGAAAAAAGTGACCATGTTGAAGGATTATGTCGACGCGGTCAATTTTACAGATAATCCTTCTGCCACATCCCGTATGTCACCCCTGGCATCATCCACTTTATGCCTTCAAAATGGTGTTGAACCGGTAATGCAGATCGCTGCCCGTGATTACAATCGTATGGGTGTGCAATCATTGGTTCTGGGTGCGGCTGCACTTGGCATCCGGAATGTTCTCTGTCTCACCGGGGATCACGCACGCCTGGGACCCGAACCACACAGCAAGATGGATATCTGGGATCTGGATTCCATTCAGCTGATATGGTTGTTGCGCCGGATGCGTGATGAGGGGAAATTCCTCGATCAGCGGGCGATAAAAACTCCCCCGGCTTTATTTATCGGCGCAGCCAGTTCGCCCAATGCCTCTGAGCCACGTTTTCAGATGATCCGGGAAACAAAAAAAGTGAATGCCGGAGCCCAGTTCTTCCAGACCAATTTAATTTATGATGTAGACGCATTCAAATCATACCTTGACCTGATGGATAAATCAGGTCTTCTGGGCCGGGCATATATTATGGCGGGTATCACACCGATCCGCAGTGTGAAAGCCGCGCACATGATGAATACCGTACCGGGTGTAAAAATTCCGGCTGCCATCATTAACCGCATGGAAAGATCCGCCGATCCCAAAGAGGAAGGTGTTCAGATCGGATTGGAATTACTTGAGAAGATAATGGATCTCCCCGTAAACGGAATTCATTTCATGGCAGTTGGCTGGGAGAGCATTGTTCCGAGAATGGTGGCAGAGGGCGGTCTTCAATCCCTGCGGACAGGAAAATGAGGTCATTCCTCTTAATAAACATTCGGATTCGACAAACGCTGTCCTTGACATAACCGTAACCCGGCAGGTATAATCTCTCTGTTAATTTTGGCTAATACGACTTGATCAAGCAGGAGCAAGAAAATGGGTCCACTTCCAAAACGGAAACTCTCCAAAGGCCGCCGCGACCGCCGTCGCGCGCAGGATTCTCTGGACAACCTTAACCTCACCCAGTGCAGCAATTGCGGTGAGATGCGCCTTCCCCACACGGTTTGTCCGAAGTGCGGACACTACAAAGGCCGTGAGGTTATCGCTGTATCCAAAGAAGAGAAATCAAAGTAATATCAGGCTGAATAAAGCCGCTGGGCTGCGAAAGCAGCCCGGTTTTTTGTTTATGTACATTTTATCGAAAGATCAATCCAATGTAAGATTTTCATCATCATAATCGTTGTCTTCAGTTTCATTGGAGATCGTAGTTTCTTGTAAAGGATCATAGAAAAACGATTGGAACTGCGCCAGCAAGCGGCCCGGAAGGCTGCCATGGATGATCACACCACTCCGTTCCTGTTCATAACGTTCAACCTGACCCGTCTCATGGAATAACGAGATCAAGTGTCCTTCCTGGAAGGGCAGTCGGACGATTACCGGGACATATTGCTCGAAAAGCACCTTTTCAATCAACCTGGACAAATCCGGTAGTCCCTCACCCGATCTGGCAGAAATCAGAGCAGAGTTGGGCAGGGATTTGACCGTTTCCTCCCCATAAGCGATATCGTCCAACTGGTCCATCTTGTTGAATACAGTAATAACCGGGATGTGGTCAGCATGGATATCTTTCAGTGTTTGCTGAACAGATTCCCATTGAGCCAGTGCGTTAGGATGGGTAATATCGACCACATGGATCAACAAATCTGATTCGGAAATTTCTTCCAATGTGGCTCGAAATGCTGCTACAAGTTGGGTTGGCAATTTCTGAATAAATCCAACCGTATCTGTAAGTAGTACCAGATGTCCTCCCGGGAGATTGATCCGCCGGGTGGTCGGGTCAAGCGTGGCAAAAAGTTGATCCGCTACATAGACATCACTTCTGGTAAGACGATTGAGCAGGGTGGACTTTCCTGCATTCGTGTAGCCAACCAGGGCGACAGTTGGAATTAGTGAACGTTTTCTCTGGGCGCGATACCTCTCACGATGAGCCCGCACTTTTTCCAGATCTGCTTTCAAGCGGGAGATCTTTTTATTGATCTCTCGACGGTCAACTTCCAGCTGGGTTTCACCCGGGCCACGCAGGCCAACACCACCCACACTACCGGTCCGGCCACCACCGCCACCCGCCTGGCGGGCCAGGTGAGTCCACGCCCTAGTCAGACGTGGAAGGCGGTATTCATACTGGGCCAGTTCCACCTGGAGGGTTCCTTCACGGGTTTGTGCGTGTTGGGCAAAAATATCAAGGATGATGGCGGTACGGTCAAGGAGTTGAACTTTAATACCCAGCTTTTCCTCGAGTTCGCGTTGGTGGGTGGGAGCCAGTTCATTATCAAAGATCACTACATCTGCCAGACTGTTTTCAACCAGAGCAATAATCTCGGCGACCTTTCCGGAGCCGATATATGTTCCGGGATGGATTCGATCGATACGCTGGGTAGTCTGGCCAATAACTTCCAGACCGGCTGTATCTGCCAGCAAGGCAAGCTCTTCCAGTGAATCATCCAAAGAAAGCAGGCCGGGTTGACCTTTGATTTCCACTCCAACCAGAAATGCCCGTTGACGTGGCGGACGGGTTGGTTCAGGTTGTTTTTTTGCCATATGTCATGCTTTTTTCATCCAGGATTTGATCCTGTCAAGGGCGGATTTTACGTCAGGTGTTGCTGTTCCAAGGGATACGCGGATAAATCCCTCACCATGTTTCCCATATACCACACCGGGGGTAAGGCTGACACCTGTTTCTTCCAGTAATTTGTTACAAAAAGCTGTGGAATCAGTTATTCCTTCCGGAAGGTGTGCCCATACATAGATGGCCGCTTCCGGGGAATCCACTTTAAAACCACAGGATGTGAGGCCTTTGACCACAATATCGCGCCGTTCGAGATAGACATCATTGCGGTCCTGGATCCATTCCTGATCGGATGTCAGAGCATGAATCCCGGCGGCCAGTACCGGATTGAACTGTGAGCTGTCCATCTGGCTTTTATACGTATTCAGAAAACCAACCACATCGGCATTCCCTACAGCCATTCCCACGCGCCAACCGGCCATATTGTATGTTTTTGATAAAGAATTGAATTCGACACATACCTCACGGGCTCCATCGACCTGTAAAATGGATGGGGCTATATACCCTCCAAAACAAATATCAACATAGGGCGCATCGTGTGCGATCAGGATGTGATGGTCATAGGCAAAGCGCACGGCTTTTTCAAAAAAGGCGATGGGTGCCACCGCGCCTGTAGGATTATTGGGGTAATTCAGCCAGAGAAGTTTGGCTTTTTCCAGGATATGTTCTGGAATCGCTGCCAGATCAGGCAGAAAACCGTTTTCAGCCAACAAAGGCATATCGAACAATTCGGCTCCGGCAATCCTGCCACCCTGACGGTATGCCGGATACCCGGGATCAGGGACAAGGGAAATATCCCCGGGATTCAGGATTACCTGACTGAGGTTAAAAACACCTTCTTT
>CAYRHB010000096.1:0-13852 GCA_964424035.1 uncultured Leptolinea sp. | reverse complement strand
CGTCCCGCGTGCGACAGTCTGATCAACCGGCGTCCGGTCATACACGACCAGCTCTCCCAGTGATTGTATTCTGTCCCACGAAAGGTCGCCGGGATTCAGGGTATATCCGTCCAAAACTATGATGCGCATACGTGTTCTCCCGTTTTTTTTCCTGACCTATGCAGCCCGGTTATCCGTGAATCAACAAGAGCGGTGTTGGATTGGCATGAAAGGCGCATATCACTGATGAGCACCTAGATAAACCGGTTCAGGTAACCCAGTAAAGGTTTCATGGCGTGGATGGTTTCCAGTACCATCTCATAAAATCCGGGTGACAGGGCGTCGCTGTCGGTCACCCGGCGGGTTGCCGTGATGCTTTTCAGGCGTAAAAGATCAGCGTCCGGATGATCCAGTGCGTATCCACGAGGTATGGTTTTCAAGCGGATGCCGTCTATTTCCCCGAAGAAGCTGCGGAATATATCCTGCGCCATGATCTGCCGGAAAGGTCCTGAATCGAGGCTGATGGCCTCGCGGAAGGCGGTTAATTGGCGGGTCGAGGGTTCGTACAATCCACCGGCAATCAGCACATTCCCCGGTTCAAGATGCAGGTAATACCCGAGGAGGCGGGATTTGCGTCCGCCGGGAGCAATGTATGCACTCAGGTATGGCTTGTAGGGGGTTTTGTCTTTCGTGAATCGCAGGTCGCGGTTCAGGCGGAAGATGCAATCCTTTGGGGTGATGCCATCCAGCGGTTCTGTTCTGGATAATTCGGCGATCAACGCGCCAATAAATTTTTCAAAACAACCGCGCGCTGTTTCAAATTCGTGTTTGTGTTCCAAAAACCACGGGCGGTTGTTATTCTGTTTGAGGTTGGTGGCAAATTCAAGAACAGGGTGAAGATCAAAGCCGGTCAAAGTCAGCCTGCCTCCGGGAAAGGTTTTGATCACTACGCTGTTAACTATACCGCATCAATGGCACTCAATAAGATCTTCCCGGGTTCAAATCCCGATGAGGTGGATACCCGATAATGCAGAAAAAGCCAGGAGATACGGCAGAATATGATGGGTTCTCTCAATAAACACAGACGGCGACTTCATGGCGCTCAGCATGCCGCCGGTGGCAAACAGTGAGATAAAAAGGATGGCCGTACATAAAACGATCAGGATTACCGGCATACTGAAAAGTATCCCCCGATCGACACGGCTGAAATGGATCACCATATAGACCAGTGTACCGAGCGAGATCAGTTTGTGGACCGTAAACAGCAGGCTGTTGTACGGTCTCCCGGTACGGCTAACGGTGAAACCACTGATGATCATTAGCAGCACAAAAACGGCTGACAGAATAAACTTGCCACTCATTTCAATTCTCCTTGCTGGAACCTGAAGGGATGCGGATGCCATCCCAGAAAATGTTGAATCCCTGGCGTATCACTGTATCCTGTTGAAATGGGTCATCCATACGCTGGATATAGTTCATCAGGGCAACGATCTGTTGGTACAGGAAACTACCGATCAGATCCACGGGAAGATTTTTAATATTCCCTTCGGACAATCCCTTCCGGATCGCCTCGTAATAAAAAGAGAAGAATTTCCCGGTTTCCAGGATCACTTTCTCCGGAATGATGCCCGGTTCACGGGTATGCCGGGAGAAGGCAAACGCATGCGGGTTTGCCAGCAGCCAGTGGATGGATTCAGACCAGATCACTTCGAGCATTTCACGGGCGGGCATGGCCGGGTCCAGCCGTCTGGAGACCTGCCCGGCTTCCTCACGGCTGATCTGGATCGCCAGTTCATTAATCAAATCTTGTTTGGTGGGGAAGTACAGGAACAGTGTTCCGGCTGCTGTGCCGGCTTCACGGGTAATATCGGCCGTGGTTGTATTCCGGATGCCATTTTCAGCGAACAATTTGAGAGCGATTTTCAGAAAAAGGTCCCTTTTTGCCTGACTTAATTCCCGTACCATGGGAACTCCTTATTATAATGACTGACTACTCACTCATTATAACAACAAATATGAAAAGGTCAAGGGTTTCCGTTCAAGAATTGAGTCTGGTCCGGATTTGTTTATTGCCCGGTCAACTCCCAGAGGACCTGTGTATCAAAATCCGGCAGATCGTCATAGTGATGGTGACGTTCACCCAGATTGGTGAACCCCAGTTTCTTTAAAACCCGGTTGGCGGCCGGATTTTCCGGATGCGTTTCGCAAACAATACGGTTCCCCCCGCTTTCGTGGAAAACAAAATCAACCAACCGGCCGGTGATCTCTGATGCGTACCCGTGTTTTTGATAACGGGGGAGAATAAACCATGACAGCTCAAATCCGGGTTCGCCGGGAAGCGTATTCCCGGTAACTCCTGCCATCCCGATGGGTTCGCCGGAAACGTCCAGACAGAGGATGCCATACCAGCGGTTATCCTTCCCCCAGTTGTCATGCCACATTTTCAGCACTCCGGCAACCTGATCAGGCTTCCAGGTTTTGCCGAGGTACCGCATCATCACAGGGTCACAGTATAACTGTTCGGCCAGATCCATATCCGACATCTCGGGCTGGCGGATGAATAATCTTTCTGATCTGATGACAATACTTCCGGTTGAACCTTCCCTAATTTCCATGAACTGATAGTCTCCGGGCGATGATTTCAAGAAATTATACCGGGATGAGAGTGGCATGGACTGTTCTGAGTAACCTGGCACAAAAATCCCCTGCAAAGCAGGGGGTAAGCATAAACCAGCAGTATTTATTAAACAACTTTTATGATTATCTTTGCCCGGGCATGCCCTGTGCCAAGATACCGCATGGCATCCGGTGTTTCTCTCAGTGTATACGTGCGGTCAATAAGCGGATGGATTTTTCCAGCCTCCACCAGTTCTTTGATGGTTATCAGTTCTTTTCTATGGTTCCTGGCAAACACACTTCCCATTTTTTGGTCCGGCCGCGCAACAAAGGGGCCCAGAAACATAAATTGAAAGATCTGTTTGTCGGATCCACCCACCATGAGGTACTTTCCACCGGGAGCCAGTGCTTTACGGTAATCAAAGATGGAACGGTTTCCGTTGATTCCCAGGATCAGGTCATAGGTTTTACCGTTCGCGGAAAAATCCTCCCTGGTGTAGTCAATCACATGATCCGCGCCCAACGCCAGTGTCTGTTCAATATTGCGGGTACTGCAAACGCCGGTAACTTCAGCCCCCAGGTATTTTGCGATCTGCAGGGCGTAAACACCCACGCCTCCTGCCGACCCGTGGATCAAAACTTTTTGCCCCGGTTTTACCTGCCCCTCGTTTTTAAGAGCCTGCAACGCGGTGACGGAGGCCATTGGAAGGGCGGCTGCTTCTTCAAAAGTCAGGTTGGATGGTTTGGGAGCGATCGTATCTTCCGGCGCGCAGACGTATTCAGCCAGACCGCCAAATCCTGCCAGCCCGAGGTCGCCATACACATCATCACCCGGTTTGAATTGTGTGACTCCGGAACCAACAGCTTCAACCACACCGGAAATGTCAGCCCCCGGAATGTTTTTGCCCGGGCGGAACAACCCGAAACTCAAACGGGCGACGAACGGTGTGCCCGTCAACAGGTGCCAGTCGGCATAATTCAGGGAAACGGCATGCACTTTGATCAGGACTTCATTTTTACGGGGTGATGGTTTTTTCACCTCCCCTAGATGAAGGATATCGGGTTGTCCGTATTGATTAAACACTATGGCTTTCATGGGTAATTAGAATCCTCAAATATAATTTTTCTTATTCTGTCTGGATCCGCACGCCTTTAATGAGTATCCAAATCCCGATGACAAATTCGAAGGGTGCGTATGGAAGATAGACAAAGAATGGGAGCTTGATCCCCAGCATGGAGAGCAGTGTGGCTGCCAGGCATGGGATGATGGCTGTGATCAACCCCCACAGGGCTAACGCAGAGGGAACCATCCGGGACCGGTACAATAAGATATAGAACAACGGGGCTCCGATGGAAAATGCCAGCATGGCCAGTGTGTAATAGTAATTAATGGTAGTCACGAGAACACCGGCCATGGATTGCAAATAGGCGGGATTGCCGGTCATGACAGACTCCTGGCTGATTCCCAGTAACGTGAAGCCGGCTGAGCGGCTGATGACCACGAGGACTGCTTCCATTATGTAAAATCCCAGTCCGGTCAGAGCCATGATTTCATTCTCTTTCCTCAGAAATTGATACAGTACTACTCCCAGGAAGATGATCCCCAGAGCGGAAATCATTTCACCCAGGATGGCCGCGCGCATCTGCATCGGGTTTGCTGCGACCCTGGCTATGATCTGGATGATGTCATTCCCTGAGATCAGGGGATTAAATAGGACCGCACTGGCGATCAAAGGAGTGACACATTGAATTAGAAATGCAATACCCAAAATCCTGTTCTTTTTCATTTGATATACCTTTTTCAGAATATTTGCCGTACTATATCGATCTGTAAAAATCGAGGGTTGTGAGGTTATTTTTTTCCGGTTTCCGGATTGTGCCAGCGCCATGCCAGCCAGACAATAACGGCTGTGCAGGTGATTTCAATGGCCGAATAGAAGGTGTAATGTAGAGAAGGCCCGGTTCCCACGAAGAGGGATCCGATCTGCACGCAGGTCATGATCAATCCGGCGACAATATTAGCCCAACGGTTCCCTTTACGCGGGAGTATCCGCGAGAGCAAGATCATAAGGGTTGGAATTTCCATCAAAATGCCCGCGGATAACATGAAGACAGGCGTGAATTCCATTCCCGCCACCTGTCCGGTCAGCAGACCTTTCAATGTTTCAGCTTCCATATTGGAGAGCACGTCACAATACAGATAGTTGAATAGTACAAATATCCATAGTGTCGAAAGCAGCGATTGTTTGGTGATGGTTCGGTTTGGTGATTGACTGGTGTTCATTTTTTTCTCCGGTATTTAATCCAGGTTTCCTTATTAAGTGTGGCAGGAAATTTACTGGTTGCTAGAATGGACTTACTATATCCGGAGAAAAAAAGCCGGGACAGATACTTAAGTATTGTCCGGAGGTATGGTTTTTATAAACCGGCAAGACTTATATACGACCGGTTGAAATGCGTAAAATCCCGGGTATTAAAGGATCCCGAGTTCGCGGGCTTTTGCCACGGCTTCCGTGCGTCGCTGTACCTGTAATTTGCCGTATATGACCCGGCTGTGACCCTTGACTGTGCTGAGGGCAAGGAATAATCGCCCGGCAATTTCCTGGTTAGAAAAACCCTGCTCGATGAGCCGCAAGACATCCAGCTCCCGTGGAGTCAGTAGTTCGATCATTGGACCCTGTATTGAGGCCTTATTCCGCTCCATATGTTGCCTCTCAGAGCGGATGGCTTCCAGTAATCTGGCAATAAAAACCGGATTTCTTCCATGCGTCTCAAATGCCGAAAGCAATTGCTCCATCAACCTGCCTTCATCAACATAGAGGCGGATGAATCCTTCCTCTTCGGACATTTTTTGCAATTCATTCAGCAGGTCAAATGCTGTTGCAGGGTCATTGCAGGCATAAGTGGCGACAGCCAACCGGGCGGTGCATCTCAACAGGTCAACAGGCCGGTCTACGGCCAGTAATTCCGTCCGCAGGTTTTGCAGAATTTCACGGGCGGCGAAAGGTTGATTCCGTGACAGAAGTACCCGGGCTTTGCCCATCGGAAGATCAAATTTTTCAGCGATCCCGGCAGCCGCATCCAGGTTTCCCTGACCGGCCAGCAAGTCCAACCGCGCGGCTTCAACTTCATGGGTCGTATCGGTCAGGCTGCGGGTGCGCGCGAATCTTTCCGCTTCTGACAGTGCCGCTTCGGCGCTTTTCAGATCTCCCTGTGCCAGATAGATCTTGAATTTTATGATCGAAGCGGATACCACGGTTCCACACTCTATCTGCGGAGCCAGCCTGATACAGGCTTCAGCATGCCGCAGGGCGGAATCAAGGTCATTCTGTTCATACGCAATCCGCGACAGGCCAAAGTATGAATCGTACATCAGCCAGTGTTCCGGGTCTTTCACAATATCGATGAACCGGTTGTATACATCAACGGCTTCCCTTAGCCGGTTTTCCATGATCAGTAGTCCAGCCAGCGAAGATAGAGATGCCAGGCAGAGCATCCGGTTTCCAGAAGCAGATGTAGATGTGAATACGTCCTGATATGTCTGTATGGCTGCAGCCCGGTCATTCTGTATTTCAAACGCAACACCAAGCGAAAACTGGGTTATGGTACGGATGGCCTGGTTTTCAGGATCCAGCAGATCCAACGCAAGTTTGGATTGTGAAATTATGGTTTCAACATCATTCTTTGATGCCGCGACCAACGTTCTGAATGCAGCGATCTGTCCGCTCAGGTCACGGGTTTTCAGGTTGTCTGTTTGATCACCAAGAAGCAATTCGGCATTCCGGAGCTTGGATTCTGCCTGGCTGGGATGGCCGGAAATCATGGTTGCCGCCCCGAATAAAATCCAGAGTGTTGGCCTGGCATCCAACGTCGATCGTGGCAGTGATTCCAGCCAACGGAGGACTGGTGCCGTTGCTCCCTGTAAATAAAGCGGCATGCCATTTCCGTTTATCAGGCGTTCCGCGCGATCAATATCACCGGCAAGCGTTGCATGTTGGAATGCTTCGATCTCCAATGCGTTGTCTTCATACCACTGGCTGGCCCGCATGTGGAGTTCAGATTCGATCTCTTTTTCTGTCATTTCCATGGGGAGGGAAGGCAGACCCGGTGGAACCTGCCGCAACCGTTGCCGCAGCAGGTCTGCAAACAGGTGATGGTAACGATACCATCTGCGTTCGCTGTCCAATGGAACCACGAATAGGTTAGCCTGTTCCAGATATTCCAGATTCTGCTGCCCGGTTCCCACCGGACTCTCCATCAATGCGTCGCATAAGGGTCCGCACATCCGTTCGAGGATGGATGTACACAGGAGGAATGATTGCAGCGGCCCGGATTGTTGTTGAATGACCTCTTCGATCAGATAATCAAGCACAAAACGATGACTTCCCCCAAATTTTTGGATAAAGCTGGCCGGATCATTCTGCCCGCGCAATGAGATGGCTGCCAGCTGCAGCCCGGTGATCCAACCTTCAGTCCGGCTTTCCAATGTAGAAACCTCTTCCTGTTCAAGGTTCAGTTTCATGACATCGTTGAGAAATTCATCTGCTTCTGACAGGTTGAAGCAAAGATCGGCTGCCCGCAATTCATTGATCTGATCCCGTGCGCGCATACGTGCCAAAGGCAGTTCCGGATCCTCCCGGGAGGTGATCACCAGATGAACCTCCGGGGGCAGGTGCTCCAACAGGAAGGTTAGTATCTCATTGACCTCCTGTGATTCAATCAGGTGATAATCATCTAAAACCAGTACAGGTTTTTTATCAAGGGCTGCCATTTCATTCACCAGCCCTGATAGCAGGGCGTCCGCAGGCGGCGGATGCGGCGAATCCAGCATCCCGATGATTCCTCTGCCAAATAACGGGTTGATGGACTGTAAAGCCGATATGAAATAGCGCAAGAACCGCAGCGGATCGTTGTCGCTGCTATCCAAAGATATCCAGGCAACCGGTTTTCCGCATCCGGCAGACCATTCACTGATCAGGGTGGTCTTTCCGAAACCAGCCGGCGCAGAAATGAGTGTCAATTTCCGGTGCAACCCTTCATTGATCTTTTCGAAGAGGCGGGACCGGTAAACGGTTTTTGGCCGGGGTGGAGGTATGAACAGCTTTGTTGCCAGAACAGGTGTGGTCATGGATAAATTATACGGTACGCATCCGCACTTTCATTAATAGGACCGGCTGATTAATAATGGGCAGATTGGAGTTAGAAAAGCCAGTAGCACATTTGATGAAGATAGCATGGTTTCATTTGCCCTTCTCAGACTGGCTATCCAATAGCTTTTGTAACAATTCGATCTGTTCCTGTTGCATGGACACAAGGTCTGCCCACTGTTTTTCCCGCAACAGATCCAGCTTTTCATGCAATGCGGCAATTTCCATCTCAGCCTTGAGGTTGACTTCGTAATCATGCGCGGCATCCATCCGGTCTTTGTCAGCCTGCCGGTTCTGTGACATCATGATCACCGGAGCCTGGATGGCTGCGGTCATCGAAAGCAGGAGGTTTAACAGGATATACGGAAATGGATCAAACGCGTTCCTGGAATGGGCCAGTACCAGAGAATTGATCACAATCCAAACTACCAGGAAGGCTCCAAAAATGAAGATGACAGTCCAGGATCCTCCGAAGGACGCCACCTTGTCTGCAACACGCTGTCCAAATGTCAGTTGCGTATCGAACTCTTTGTTGATGTTTCGGGTTATGTGCTCCCGTTTTAAGAGATGATGGATGATCTCCTGCTCCTGTTTTGTTGATTCATTCAATTTTTTCAGGAGAAGCGCCATGACCTGTTCCTGGGGTGAGTTGTTCATAAAGGCTCCTTCATGGGGTAATTAACCGGGTTTATTTCAGCTTTAGCTGTCATTTGCTCATAATATTCCGCCGGGCAACCGGATGATCTGATCGCAATTGCAAAAGATCCCACAGGTTGCCATAGAGGTCCTCGAAAACCGCCACCATTCCGTAGTCAGCCTGTTTGGGTTCGCGGATAAATTTGATCCCCTTCTCGCGCATGGCGTTGTAATCCCGCCAGAAATCATCCGTGTTCAGGAACAGGAATACCCGTCCACCGGTTTGATTTCCTATGAAAGGTTCCTGTTCCGGTTTGGATGCCCGCGCCAGAAGCAGGGTCGTTCCGCTTCCGCCGGGCGGGGCAACCACAACCCAGCGTTTATCCTGTTCGGGCTGGTAGGTATCTTCAATTAAATTGAAGCCGAGTTTTTTCACGAAAAAATCCAGGGCTTCATCATAATCTTTTACAACCAGCGCGATATGTACAATGGATTGTTTCATAGGCAAACCTGTTCATAAATAAGATGGTGATAGATCCATACCTCCGGATTGAAAGGTATGTACTGGATTATTTTCCCATTAATTGACAAATCAATAGACACATTCATTCATACCATACAACAAAACCACCGGCATTTGATCCATTCTGGCTTGCCGTTTTTTCCGGATCACGACCTGTGTACGCTGTTTATTCCTGTCGTGACAAAAGAAGGCATGTAGGGTATGGGTTCTGGTGGTTGGCATTTCTCCGGCACTGCTGGCCTCCGCTTTCGTTTCAGAAGGCGCCTCTTCCAGTTATGGACCATTGCCTGGCGATATCTTTGGTATTGCCGGGGTTAAATGAGGGGGCGAAGGATTTGAACATCCGTTGATTTTTGACCGTGTGAGAGAATATTCACGGGTTGTTCAAGCAGGATTTCAATCTGTCGTATGACACGGGTTTCATCTGCTTCACAACTGGAAAGCACCGGCTTCACCCTGGACAGGATATGCGTGTACGCCTCTCTTTTCTTCAATGACAGGTTATCAAAAGAATACAAAGACCTTATTTCTTGTTGCATTGTTTCAATGGAACCTTTAATCTGATCCATGTACGGAGCATTGAGGTATGCATTACAGTAGGTCCAATTACCCCTTCCTGCCAGTGCGTCCATGTGGGTGATGGCTAAAGCATCCATTTTTCCGGCTGCTTCAAGCGCGTAACGGGCTGTTACGGCATCAAACCATCCATACCTCACATTACCCTGCCATTCATTCTGCCGGTTGTGTTCCCGGATCAGGGCATCAAGATCATGGGTCTCGGTCGGCAGTGGACCATTCCCGTGGCGGATCGCGTGTGACCGCAAGACTCCCAATTGAAGTACGGTTGAGCCCGGTGCCAGCATCTGAATCGTATCCACCGCGTTCCTGCCTGTACAATTCGACCATGTGGTATGGGGATGGAATCCAGCGTCCGCGTCCAGCAGTACTCCCTGGGCTCCCTCAAAGACAGCCGCATCAACCCGCTTCAGAATATCCTGCAGTGCAGAATCGGGTTTTACCAGATCCAGAGTGGTGAACCTTGAGATGGAATCCATCCACATTTCAATGACATCAGGATTCTTAAATACTTCCCATTCCCGGGCAATTCCGGGTTCAGACTGGTTGGTGCCGCAGGTTTCGAGAAGCTCGGACTGCTTTCTTTTGCGAATGGATTCCAGCTTTCGTTCTAATCCGGCCAGGTCAAACAGGTCACCCGCCCGTATACAACCGGCAGGATAGCGGATGGAATCTTCGTAGGTCTCTCCCACACCAACACCACAGCTCCCATGCCGGTTTTTGCCGCGTGCCAGCTCCCGGATATGGTTGGCTGCCTGATGGAAGGGCGTGATGATGAGCGCCCGGTCACTGATGTTGATACGGGAAAACGCGTCAGCAATCCCCTTCTTTTCGAGAATACCACCTTCGACCAGCAGGGCGGCAGGGTGAACAACAACATGGCTCGAGAGAAAGGTCCTGACACCCGGTACGAATGTTCCTGCGCCAAATTGTGAAAAGGTGTGATGGCGGCCATCGGGAGTGACGACATTGTGGCCGGCCTGTGCACCGCCGTTATAACGCACCACAACGCCGGCTCCGTATTCCCGGACCAGAAAATCGGTCAATAATCCTTTCCCGGAATCACCATATCCCAGGTCAACAATAATGAAAGCACGCATGGATGAAATTTAACCTGTCAGCCGGAAGCAGGAAAAATTGCCCGGGCAGGGATGAGAATCCGGTTTACCGGCAAATCACAGGCTCCGTTTGAATGTCACCTCGGCAAACGGGGTCAATGCCCGGATCACCTGGTTTTTTAATTCGCCTGACAGTCCGGTCTTTTCCAGGGTTGACGCAAGTTCCCCGATATTGGGTACCAGCCCTTCACACAACAGAATGGCACCCGCCGCGGCGTAACAGACGGCGTCGGGAGAATCGAGGCAGATGACATTGTCACCCAGCAGGTCGCGCCACCTCCGTTCGCATCGTTTGGCCCGTTGTTTGTCAGGGATGAGAAAGAACGGGATATAGGTTTTTTGCAGCTCTGCGACGATCTCCTCACAGTTCAGATCATCATCCACTTTATCTCCGACCACAGCTTCGATGACATGCCTGGAGAGAATGGAATACGGGTTTTCGTCGCCGGTCATAAAAAGATAGCCGCGTTTCTGGCGTTTTACCATGCAGTCCATTTCCGTGTGCGTGGCAAGGAAATACATTCCCAGTTCATAGGATTCTTCACCGCTTCCACCGCCGCCGCTTTCCAGGTATGAGTAGGTAAGCCATTGGTCCATCAATTCGGCAGTGGATTCGAATTGTCCAACCTGAAGGGGAGCATTATCACTGATGGCATCTCCGATTGCCATAAAAAGAATCTGCGGATCGGGAATATGGCAATCCAGGAGAACCTTCATAAAAGAAGGAAGCTGTTGGGTAGCCAAAAGCCGGGGGATCTCACCCATTGAGCCGGTGACATCGAGGGCGAAAACAATGCCTTGAGATTGTGGGTGTTCAACCGCGTCACGGCTTTCACGCAGCCGCACCCCTTTGGGATTCATCAACGGATGGCACTGACTTTGTTTGAAAATCTGTTGCCGGGGTATATTGGTGCGACCCTTCAATAAGGCTTCATGCGCTGTCAGACTGTAACTTCCGTATCCCATTTTGATGTCTCCTTTTACTCAAATTATCCGGTATGAGAAAAATCTGTTTTTAGTGGGGCATAATGATCGGAATGAACCGGGGTGGGCCAAAAATTTCATCCGCGATATGGCCCAGCTCTTCCCGAATAGCCCAGGCATTCTGGCAGGCCGGGTCATCGGATCCGGCCAACGCGGTGCGGCGGATGATATCTGCCAACCTTTCCGGTACCGATCCGGGCATGGTGGCATCCGATGGATTTCCTCCCAGTATCGCGATGATGCAGCGGGCGCTCATTACAATATCCAATGGATTTGACAGTTCCATTTTCATTTGGGATTCTTCCGGATAGAAGGAATCATCACCCGTTTTCATTGGTGCCAGTTGTTTCCCTTTCTTTCCGGCACGGCTATAACCGATGAGCCTGACCCCATGATCATTTTCCTGGACCAGGAGATGTGATGGAATGACCGCTCCATGGACTAAATTGGATGCGTGAATGAAGGACAGGATCTCCAGTATCCTCCGCCAGACCCAGATGGAAGCACGCGGAGGAATGCCCTGCGGATAGGCCTTGATGACATCCTCAAATGTATGGTAGAAACCGCTCGGCCACCGGAAGATATTTGCCTTTTGCCCGATGAATGATCCACCCGTGATTGTGCCGTGTAGAACCGGTTGAGGAATCAGGTTTGAAAAAGTATCCGCTCCCGGAGAATTACTTTCATAAAGCAATTTCACTACGTCCCATTCGTTTTCCAGAAGTCCGGCATCGCGCTTGTCACGCAATACCTTCAACACAACCAGCTCTGTCGGCCAACGGGCACGTCTGCCGGCATATACATCACAGGTCTGCCCCGCTGCCAGCAACCGGTCGATAGCCCAATGGTCCCTGCCGATGGATATCCAAGAGGATACCTGATATGACTCCGGCGCATTCCAGGTCTGGAATGCTTTATGAAATTTTTCTGTCGAAACCGGTTCTTCTCCGAGGTGAACTGTTGCGCCGCAGTACGCGCAGACCACTGAACTGGCGAATCTGTGTGCCGTTAGCGGCGCGTTGCACTGGGGACACATTATGGCACGTTCCATAATTCATCATCCTTTACAACAGTCGTCTGTATCTACAAAAGAAAAGACCGGTTTTATTAAAGGCTGATCCAGCGAAATGCTTAATAAATATACCCCTGAATGCGTATTCATATTCGATATATAGCAGACAGGAACATTTCCCCGTTGAAGATATCTAGAAAGTGATGTACTTGTCGTCTGATTTGATCCAGTTGGTGAAAAATTCACCTGTGTAGAAAACATCAACACCCAGAGCTTCCAATTGCGGGACGACACCCAGTTTTTCCGCGCAGGATTTGCAGGCGATCAGTTTCACTCCAGCTTCCTGGAGTAATTTCAATTCTTCCTGCAAACCGGCGTCTTCCACCAGAAGTCTGGCGGATGCTCCCCAGATCAACAGGGTAACCTCTTCCCACCATCCGTGGATCATGGAGTTCCTGGTATACATGAAAACCATCTTCCTGGCGACTTCGATCTCACCGCTTGACCACACAACCAGGAGCCTGTTCGATTGATTTGGCATTTTATTGTTCTCCATCTGTTTCTGGTTTTATTCAATTCATTGTTATCTGTCTAATACTATCAAATCAGTGCACAACAGAAAACCCCCGGTGGATCGGCCGGGGGTTTTCTGAAGGAAAAGGAGTCAGGGTAGAAATAATTCCTGGTTGTTTGCCATTGTCTGCCGCTGTTCTTTTACCGATAAATTCGGCTTAAGATGGCAATCTCTACCTGTAAATCCGGTTATTAAGCCGGCCAGTAACGTTTAACCACTGACCCTGATGTTGTAAAACTACCAGTAAATGGTATGTCTACGAATAAGTTTGATATCAATACTATACAGACTCGAAATGAATATGTAAAATAATATCATTTTATGAAATAGATAGGTAAATACTTATGAATATTCGTCATCTCTCAGTTTTCTTAAAAGTCTGTGAGCATATGAATATGACGCAGGCAGCTTCAGATTTGTATATGACCCAGCCTTCAGTCAGCCAGATGATCGCTGAATTGGAACGCTATTATGATACCCGCCTGTTCGAGCGTTTGAACCGGCGCTTATATCTGACAGAGGCGGGGGAGCGATTAAAGTCATACGCTGTACACATGATCAACCTTGAGGCTCAGGCCAGGAACGAAATGATCAATTTGAACCAGGGCGGCGTATTGCGGATCGGTGCCAGTCAGACCGTTGGCGCCTACCTGTTGCCGGAGATCATTGCCCAGTTCAAACAACGAA
>CAYRHB010000095.1:0-14135 GCA_964424035.1 uncultured Leptolinea sp. | reverse complement strand
CGGTCATACTGATGGCCTGCTGGTTTTCTGTGATCACATCTTCCAGCAGATCCTCATCTTCGGGATACTGGATGAAGAGTTTCATACGCTGCAAACGCTCCATCAGCACTTCATTGGATTTAATGCCCTGTGTGAAATAGACCAGCGATTTCTGGTATTTCAGCAGCTCCATGACTTCTTTATTCTTAATCGACGTTTGAAGCCGGTCTTCCACCTGGTCAGTCAATTTGTTGATCTCACGAAGGAAGACAAGGTAGTTGTTTGAAACGTTCAGGAGCATTCTCAGGATGAAGCGGTAGCGTTTACCGGTGGAAAACCCGCGCATCTTGCCGGCGGCAAATTCTTCCAGCAGTCCGAATGGCTGCCGGGTAACAGTGACGATGAATTTACTGGTAACAATGATGCCCAATGGCATGGTCGAATAGGGGATGTCTGATGTTGTACCCTGAAAGAACGGTACCCTGACAATGATCAGCAGAGTGCCATCATCCTCACGTTCTGTACGGGAAAGCTCGTCAATATCCAGCGGGTAGGTAATAAATTCCCGTTGGATATTGTTATCTTCCAACTGGCTGATCTCTTCCGGTGTGGGGTCAACGACTTTTATCCAGCAGTTGTTGACGATCTCGGGAATTTGTTCAACACCATACTCGGTGGTTTTGTAAATATGGATCATGGGTCACCTCCCCGAAGATGGAATTACCGGCTAGAAGCGGCATGTGATTTTACCCTCAAGCCGGAAAACTGATAAGGTTGATTTTCCCACAAAAGAAGACTGCCTTTATCCAGCAGCCCTGGTTTATTTTGTCAACTATTCAGGTGGACAATATTCAATTAAAAGCATCAATAAATATCAATGAAGTTTTTCGATGTGGTCAACAAGTTTTCCGTCAATATAAGCCTGAACGGCGGCTTCGGGTTCAAGACAATCTGTTACGAAAGGTCTGATATTCAATCTTTTCAGACTTTCATACGCGCCCATTCCCATTCCACCACAGATAAGAGCCTCACAGTCCGATATTGCCTGTGCCATTCCCGTGTGTTTATTATGGGAGGCTGCGTCCATACCATGCTGTGTGGCATTTTCCTGTTCGTGATGTCCTCCCCCTAACTGGTTGTGTCCCAATTTTTCACGTGTTTCCCGGTTGATCACTTTCCCTTCTTCAATACTGAACACAATGTAGTAAGGCGCCCGGCCAAAATGCTGGCTGATGTTCTTTCCATCATCGGAAATGACTGCGACCTTCATATTGATCTCCCGTTTTTGCATATCCATTGAAAAATGTCGGCCGCCCGGTTCTTCATCTTTATCTGCCGGTGAAAGTACCAGAACGATTTCAGCGGATTGTTCGCCGATGTTTTTCCAGCAATGTGGCAGGTGGGACTGGAAAACCACACTATCACCTGCGTTCAAATAGTAATACTCTTCATTGATGCAGTATTGAATACTACCCGTCATGCAGAATACAAATTCATATCCTGTATGGACTATGGGGCAGTCACCACTTCCGGATCCCGGTGCCATTGTGACCAGGAATGGCTGGATGGCATTGTCCGTCAGATTCTCTCCCAGGCTTTCCATCAACGTACCGCCAATTCGAACCTGTGGACGGTCCAAAGCCGGTGTAAACACAATACGCTGTAATTCAGGTTCTGAATCAAAGAAGTAGGAAATCGGTATTGCCATCGCCATAGAAAGCTGTTGTAAAGTACTTACCGATGGTGAGGTCTTTCCGTTTTCAATCAAACTGAGTGTATTAATGTTCAGACCGCTGTGTTCAGAAAGCGACTTGAGAGAAAATCCCTTGTTCAACCGAATTGCGCGCAAGCGCCGTCCAACCAATTCTCCGGCGGAAAACGAAGAGGTTCCCTCTTTAGATTTCTTTCCGTTCACAGCGGTCATAATTTATACTAATTATTCTACAACAAGTTCCACCGGAGTAAGGGCGGAGATATTGTCTGATATCGGGCAACGGGCGTCAACGGCGTGAAGGAATTTCTCCTTTTCTTCCTTGGACATATCCCCATCAATACTGGTCACAACTTTAATACCGGAGAAGCCAGCCCGTACAGCGGTGCTCTTTCCCATTAATACATCGGTATCAAGGTCACCTTCCACCCGCACACTGATGTTACGGATCGGCAGATTCTGCTGGCGTGCCATGATATGGCCGATCGTGATGATGCAGCCGGCCAGGGATACAAACAAATATTCGAGAGGGGTGGGACCGAGGTCTTTTCCACCACCAGCAGCTGGTTGATCCACAATCGAGACATGATTGCGGGCTTTGGTTTCGATGGTATAACCATCCTTTTGGGTTGCGGTGAGTTCTACTTTTTTAATTGCCATAACAAACCTTTCTAACGCTAGAGTTCCCAATATTATAGTACAGAATAAATACTATCTAAATCACCCACATAAAATATTAGTAAAAATAAGTATCTATTTCACTTTTTGCTTATTTTTATGACGAAGTCATTGTCAAACCGGAAGACTTCTTTTTCGACCCCTTTGGATGGAAAGAATGAGAGGATCACATCCGCTTTCAAAAAATGGCTGCGCATCAGAGCCAGTTTTTCTGCCAATGCCAGCAGTTTAACGATAAATAGTTCAATATCCGGTTCGAAGATAATGATCGAACCACCCGGTTTAATGATCCGCCAAAATTCCTCTACGGTTTGTTTCTGATTAATGACATGATGCAGTGCGTCCACCATGATCACCCGGTCAAAGGAACATGAAGAAAAGGGGAGATGTTCAACCGGGGCAGCCACTGGAAAGAGTTTCCCTTTACCGGCTGCCTCCCGCAACATGGGGTAGGATAGGTCGGATATCACGATCGAACATCCACTGGAAACGGCGCTCTGCGAAACACGGCCGGTACCGCCGCCAGCATCCAGCAGGTATCCTGATTCCGGCAGATCAACGACCTGCCAAAATTCTTTCATCTCCCGCGGATGTATGAATTTCTCATAGACGGGAGCCAGGAAATCAAAATGGTCGAATGAGTTTTTCATGGAATCGCAAACCAGTTATACAAATGAGGCGGATGAATGCCATCCGCCTCACTCATTATTGGCTCCTATATCTTTCTCGCTACTTCATCCTTCGCCCGCTCAATGAAGGCGGAAATGTCCATGGGGCCGGGATTCTCATTGTTCCGCAGCCGGAGGGCAACCTGGTTATTCTCGACTTCTTTATCACCGATCACCAGCATGTAGGGTATCTTCTGGTTCTGGGCATCGCGGATCTTCGCGTTCATGCGCTCCGGGCGGTCATCCACATTGACACGCAGTCCGGCTTTCTTCAAGTCAGCAGCGACTTTCTTTGTGTATTCAAGATGCCGGTCTGCAATGGGGATCAATGTAGCCTGAATGGGCGACAACCAGACCGGGAAGGCGCCGGCATAATGTTCAATCAATACACCAAAGAACCGTTCCAGGCTGCCCAACAGAGCCCGATGTACCATATACGGGCGATGCGGTTGTCCATCTTCACCGATATAGGTCAGGTCAAAACGTTCCGGTAGATTGAAATCAAATTGGATCGTTGAAAGCTGCCATTCACGACCGATGGCATCTTTTACTTTCAGGTCGATCTTCGGTCCATAGAACGCTCCACCGCCGGCATCCACCTGATACTCAACTTTTTCCCGTTTCAAGGAAGCTTCCAACGCTTTTTCAGCCGCTGCCCATTGTTCAAGGTCACCCACCGAGTGGGCATTATCAGGTTTTGTGCTTAAGTAGGCCTGGATATCTTTGAATCCAAAACTGCGAAGGATATGTAAACTGAAATTCAGGACAAAATCGATCTCATCCGGCATCTGGTCCGGCCGGCAGAAGTGATGGGCGTCATCCTGGGTGAAGCCGCGTACCCGCATTAACCCATGCATCACACCGCTGCGTTCATAGCGGTAGACAGTTCCTTCCTCTGCGTACCGCAGTGGCAATTCCCGGTATGAACGCAGAGAACTCTTGTAAATGTGGATATGGAATGGACAATTCATGGGTTTCAGGAAATATTGTTGCCCTTCAATGTCCACAGGGGAGTACATGTTTTCTTTATAGAAGCCCAGATGTCCGCTTGTTTCCCACAGCTGGGCCTTCCCGATATGCGGGGTGAAGACAAAGTCATAGTCATTGGCTTCATGTTCTTCGGTCCAGAATTGTTCCACCAGTTTACGGATTTTGCCGCCTTTGGGGTGCCAGAGGATCAACCCGGCGCCGACCTCATCCACCGTGCTGAACAGGTCCAAATCATGACCAATCTTCCGGTGGTCGCGTTTCTTGGCTTCCTCCAAGCGCCAGATATAATCTTTCAATTCGTTCGGATTATTCCAGGCTGTACCGTAGATGCGTTGCAACATGGGTCGTTTTTCATCACCCCGCCAGTAGGCACCGGCCACGGACATCAATTTAATAGCCTGCGGATTGATCTCACTGGAATTCTGTACATGCGGACCGCGGCAGAGATCGCTAAAGGTACTGTGTGTATAAATAGAAATCTCCGGTTTCTCATCGATGGGATTCCCATCCTCATCTTCCTTGCCTTCTTCCAGTCCGGCGATCAATTCCAATTTGAACGGTTGATCGCTGAATACCTGTTTTGCTTCATCTGCGCTGACCACCTTTCGTTCAAAGGGTACTTTCGATTGGATGATCGACCGCATACGTTTTTCAATGCTTGCAAGGTCTTCCGGGGTTAAGGCGCGGGGAAGGTCAAAGTCATAATAGAAACCATCATCAATGGCGGGGCCGATGGCAACTTTCCCTTCAGGGAACATTTCCAGAACAGCCTGTGCCATGATATGTGCAGTAGAGTGGCGAATCCGGTAAAGACTTGATGCTTCGTACTCAGCTTTTTTATCGATCATTCTTCCTCCAATTATTTAAACAAACACTCCCGTCCCAACTGGGGCGAGAGCATATAGTCACGCGGTTCCACCCAGATTAGCCCGAAAAGGGTTATCTTGTGTGACTGATAACGAAGTCATCCGTTTCCCATAATCAGGCATAGCCCTTTCCGGTTCAAGCTCGCGGGTGGTTTTTCGCCGGATGATCCTGGGAGCTTTTCAGCAATGGCTCCTTCTCTGTAAGAATCAACCCGGTTACATTTCCCGGTCAACACATGCGTATTCGTATGCCGATATTATACGTCATTCCAGCAATGAATCCAGTATCGAATACCGGCGGGTTATACAAATTGCCGGGTAACCCATCTTTACGCCATCCATCATACAAACCTGATACATAAACCACACCTTGTGTTTTTTTGAAATCATACTATTGCTATAATAATTGTAAGAAAATCAAGAATAACCCCCCACAAATTGGATGGAGGATAAGAAGCGTGGAAAAATCAAATTACCTGGATCTGTATAGACAAATGGTGGTTATTCGCCACCTTGAAGAACGGTCTGCTGAACTTTACCAGCAGGGAAAGATTGGTGGTTTTTTGCATCTGTATATCGGGCAAGAGGCAGTGAGCACCGGATTGGTTGCAGCCCGAAATCCTGAAGATCGTGTCATCACCGCATACCGGGATCATGGTGTAGCCATAAATTGTGGAATTCCTGCCCGGGAGGTTATGGCTGAATTACTGGGGAAGGTAACCGGATGCTCAAAAGGCAGGGGCGGCTCCATGCACATGGCTGATGTTGAAAAGAATTTTTGGGGTGGGCATGCCATTGTGGGCGCACACCTTCCCATTGCTGCCGGACTGGCAATTGGTGACCAATACCAGGAAACAGGCGGGGCGACTATCTGTATGTTTGGAGATGGCGCCAGCAACATCGGGTATTTTCATGAAGCTCTGAATCTTTCAAAAGTATGGAATCTTCCCGTACTCTGGGTTTGTGAAAACAACCAGTATGGCATGGGAACCGCGGTTGAAAGGGCATCTGCCGTCTCATCAATCCGCCAAAAAGCTGAGGGGTACGGAATGGAGAGTAACTCGGTGGATGGTATGGATCTGATCAAGGTTCGGGATGCCGCGCAAGTGGCTCTGGAGCATATCCGGTCAGGAAAGGGACCTTATTTCCTGGAGGTTAATACGTACCGGTTCCGCGGACATTCCATGGGCGATCCTGAACGGTACAGGAAACCGGATGAGGTCCATAAATGGCAGGAAAACGATCCCATAGCCATTTTCGGGAAATATCTGATTGACAACAAAATTGCCACAGAGAAAGAGCTTTCTGAACAAGAACGCCTTGCCGAATCAGATGTGGCGGACGCGGTTGAGTTCGCCGAGATGAGCCCTGAACCGGCAGCAGAAACCCTGTTTGAACACATTTATGTGGATTAGGGGGTAAAGGAGAATAGCATGGCCAAAATTACTGTACGGGAAGCCATATCACAGGCGCTGTGGGAAGAAATGGAAACTGATCCCCGGGTCTTCATCATGGGTGAAGAAGTTGGCGTTTGGGGCGGTACCTATGCCGTTACCAAAGGTTTTTATGATCACTTTGGCGCCAGGCGGGTAAAAGATACGCCCATTGCGGAAGCGGCCATTGTGGGCGGGGCGATCGGTGCGGCGCTGACCGGGTTACGGCCGGTGGCTGAGTTGATGACCATCAATTTTGCCTTCTCGGCCATGGATCATATTGTGAATGAAGCAGCCAAACTGCATTATATGTTCGGCGGACAAATGGTTTTGCCAATGGTCATCCGCGCGGTTGGTGGTGGAGGCCGTCAACTGGGTGCCACACACTCGCAGACACCTGACGCGATATTTGCCCATTTTCCCGGTTTGAAGGTTGTTGCTCCAGGAACACCGGCTGATGCCAAAGGTTTATTGAAGGCGGCCATTCGCAGCAATGATCCGATCTTATTTATCGAGCATGCGACGCTTTACCAACAACGGGGTGAGGTGCCGGAAGGTGAGTACACCGTGCCTATTGGAAAATCCACGGTACAACGGCCTGGAAAAGATGTCACGCTGGTGACATACAGCAAAATGCTTGAAGTCAGCCGGAATGCGGCGGATCAGCTGGCTGCCGAAGGAATTGACGCGGAAATCGTTGATCTCAGGACGCTGCGACCATTGGATATGGAACCGGTAATCGAATCTGTCAAGAAAACCAATCGGGCTGTGGTAGTGGAAGAAGGCTGGAAATCATTTGGTGTTGGGTCCGAAGTCGCTGCACGTATTTATGAAGAAGCATTTGATTACCTTGACGCCCCGGTCCAGCGCGTGGCACAACTGGAAGTTCCATTGCCATACAATCGAAATCTGGAGCAACTGGCCTTACCCAAACCGGAATGGGTCATTAAAGCAGTGAAGGAGGTGTTGTAATGGCTGAGACCATAACCATGCCCAAACTCGGTTTTGATATGGCGGAAGGAACATTGATCCGCTGGGTAAAATCAGAAGGCGAAAGCGTTAACAAAGGGGATGTTCTGGCTGAAATAGAGACTGACAAAGCTACTGTGGAAGTCGAAAGCTCTTTCAGCGGTGTGATGTACCGTCACATGGTGGAGCAGGGTGCAATCGTTCCGGTTGGAACGCCTATCGCAACAATTGCCGAACCCGGCGAACATGTGCCGGAAGTATCTTCTGTTCAAAGGGTGGAAATGGAACAAGAGCGTCCTGTTCAAAGCGAACCGGAAAGGGAAAAGGATTCGTCGGAACAGAAAACAAAATCCGATACAGCCGGATCACCGGATGTCATGGTAAAAGCTTCTCCGCTGGCAAAACGAATTGCCCGTGAGTTTGGAATTTCTCTGGAAGGTATTTCCGGAAGTGGACCGGGCGGAAGAATAGTAAGAAAAGATATAGAACTTGCCGCTACTGAGATCAACAAAGCCCGTGAGACCCTTACCCAGGCTGCCTCCCGGGGAAGTGGAGAAGTGACTCCTCTGCCCATCAGCGAAAGCTGGACAGGGAACATTCCTGCCCGGGAGGATGAACATGTCCCATTGAATAAATTGCGTTCAGCCATCGCGCGGCGTATGGTTGAATCAAAGCAGGCTCCACATTTCTACATTACACACGACTATGATATGGCAGCTCTGATGACGCTACGCAAGGAATTAAACGAATTCCTCCCGGAAAACGAACGCTTATCTGTCAATGATTTTATTGTAAAAGCGGTTGCCCTAACATTAAGGCAATTCCCCAATCTTAATGCTTCATTCTCAAATAATGAGATCGTGAAACACGGGGCAGTCAATATCGGTGTTGCGGTGGCACTGGAGGGCGGCCTGATGACAGTGGTTTGCCGGGACGCGGATATCAAACCTTTGCGGCACATTTCAGCCGATGTTAAATCCATGGCTGCCCGGGCCAGGGCTGGTAAAGTGAAACCGGAGGATATTGAAGGTTCCACATTTTCCGTCAGTAATCTAGGCATGTTCGATGTCGAAAATTTTGCTGCCATCATCAACGCACCAGAGGCGGCCATTCTGGCGATATCTTCCGTCAGGCAGGTTCCGGTAGTACAGGATGGCAGCCTGGTTGTCGGCACGAGAATGAAAGCCACATTATCTGCTGATCACCGGGTGACCGATGGAGCGGAAGCTGCCTTGTTTATGCAAAGGCTGGCGCAATACCTGGAAAAACCGGCAAGTCTGGTTCTATAGTTTTCAAATCAAAAATCCGGCGATCTCCCGCCGGATTTTATTACATACCTATATGATTCTATGGATTTGTTGTTGGTTGCTGTGCGTCTTTGGAAATTTCAACAGTATCCGTATTTGATTCAACAGATGGCATCTCATCTGCGATATCCGGCGGTTCAACGGTGATATTGAATTGATACGTCTGGTTGACCAGTTCCCCTTCAATTTCCTGTTGAATATCCAGATATGGTTTGCCTTTTCCACTAAGGAGGATGGTGTAATCGTTTCTCTCTTCTCCCTGTTGTTTCATCAGATTAACCATGGCCATGATCATTACCAGTTCACCAAACAGGCGAGCCAGTTTGGGGTCACTTTGGGCCAATGATTGGATTGCCTCTGAATCAAGCACATAGGAAACCGTTTTATTTCCCGGATCTTTAAAAACATCCCTGAGTGCCTTTACCAGATCCTGTATGATCTCTTCAGGCTTTCGCAGGGTCTCCACCTCCTGGATGGATATCTTCTGGGACAGTTGCAGCTGCGATTGCGCGTAGGTAAGCTGTATCGTCATGGGTTGGGTTGGGTCCACAAAATCAGCACTGGTTAAGCCCATTGATTCTGCCGACATGGTGATGTCAAACCGGTATTCCTCTGACCGGGTTTGGAAATTGACCTGGCTTCGCGCTTTTACAGCCAGACTGTTATCGGAACGATATAGGAATTGTGTGGTTGTACTGCTCAGACTCAATTCCGATAGCTGCATAGCCATGGCGAACGAGGAAACACCGGATAACTGCGTCCCTGTTTCTATTGTTCTTTCTTCACTGACCTCGCGGCTGGTTACTGAAAGGTTGGAAACAGGGGTACTTGTCCGGACCGAACCGGTGGATTCTGACGAGGGGGTGATATTTGAAATTATCATATGACCTCCTGTATTAATATCGGTTACAGTTTGCATAACCTTTAGCACTTGTTATGCGTCTGATACCTTGCCTTTTCAGTATCCGAAATTCCAGATAAAAGACCTAACCAGGATAAAAAAGACTGTCGGGGAAGCCAGCCTTGTACATTTTGATTTTATGAATGAAATTGTCCTGCAATAAACTATGGCATCCGCTCATACAGGCGTGAATAGATGCTCGTAAATTCTGAGATATGGGACAGGTACCGCCGGGTCTCTTCGTAGCGGATGATTTCAAGGAAGAGATCGGGATCCTGGTTAGCGAGTGTATACCAGATCTGGGCATTGCCCGGACCGGCATTGTATCCGGCAAGGGCTGCCACTAGGTCCCCACCAAAATAATCGCGTTGACGGGCCAGATACCGTGCTCCCAATCGAATGCTTACCCATGGACGGTACAGGTCATCGGCTTTGTAATTGGCGGGCCAACCCATACCGCTGGCAATCTCCTGTCCGGTAACAGGCATGATCTGCATGATCCCCCGCGCTCCGGCTGCCGATTGGACAAACCCTTCGAACATGCTTTCCTGGCGTAACACGCTGAACAAAACAAATGGATGGATATTCTCATTCTGGGAAGCTTGAAGTACCTCTTCCCTGAAATAAGCGCCAAAACGGATATGATTGAAATACACCGGGGCTTTGAGCGTGGAAGCGTCATCCAACCCGGCCAGGTCGAGAATCTGCCGGCTGTTGATAATGGCTGTCCTGTACAGTCCCATATCCAGCAGTGAATCGAGCAGCCGGAAAAGTTGGACCGGATCAGAAGAATAGGCATTCGTCACTACGGTCATTTCCCGACTGGCTTCGGAGTAAAGACCGAGTTCATAGAATTCACGTGCGCGCTGAAAACCGGGATCTGCGGCAATCTGTCCGGGAGATGAGAGATCAGTATCCGGTGCCAGTCCAAAAGTAAGGATCATCCAATTCTCGGCTTCCTTGCGTTCACCGGCAAGGTCATAACCGAAATCATAGGAGGAGGACGCGGAAAGTGGAACCTGTTCGGTTAATAATAATTTTGCCCTCTCACTGTAATAGCCTGTCGGGTCAAGTTGTGAAGCCGTCTGCCATGAGAGGCGTGCGGCATTGATATCGTTCATCATCTGTTGCGCTTTTCCTGACCAGAAACTGGCAGCCGCCTGATCAGAAGGTTCAGTAGCCAGTGACAGGCTGCTCTGGAATGTGTTATACGCTCCTGAATAATCCGCAATCCGGTAACGGGTGATCCCTGCCAGGAATTTCGCACGGAATACCTGTGAGTATGTCGGGTATTCGTTGATGATCCGTTCCCAGGTATCGATTGCCTGCTGATACGATTGTCCACGTTCATAGATACGAGCGGCTTCAAAGAGAAAATCGGGTGCGCTTGAATCACCGGGATACAGACGGACAAACGAAAGCATGGTTTCTGCCGCGTCCTGATACCGCTCCAGATATGCCCATAATGTGTACGCTTTCTCATCCCACGCTTTGAGGAAATACTCTGTTCCAGCATAATTGTTTATCAGTATGTCAAAATCCGCTTCCGCATCATCATACAATTCCATTTCCCTCAAGCTGAGGGCTTTCAAGTAATAGGCAGAGGGATCCACCTGGTCAACCGATTTGATATACCGGTTGAATGCATCGACCGCCAGCGCGTATTTCTGCATGTTGTAGTTGATCGTACCGCGCTTCAATTCATCAACCGGTACACCTGCCTCCACCAATGCTGAAAGAGCGGTGAAACTGTCATATGCATGCGGAAAATTGCTGACTGAATCCTGGAATCGTGCATAAGCCTGCTCGGGTTCATCCATCTCCAGGTAGATCTGCCCGAGCAATAGATTGGCCTGTGATTTGTCATATTCATTGGAAGCCGGATTATCGTAAATGGTCTGTAACTGCCGGATCGCGTTGGTTGTATCTCCGCTGGAACGCAAAGCTTTGGCGATCTTCAGATCTATTGAGATGGGACTGGCCACCAGGCCGGGACTTGATTCCGCAGCAAAATAGGCATTTATCCCTTCGATAAACTGGTTCTGGGCTATCTGGGCATCACCGATCTTTTCCAGAACATAGAAATCCAGAATTCCCGGACGCCGGTTTAGATATTTGTTGTAATGGACGGCTGCATCAGCCGGATTTTCCAGTATGGTTTTGATCTCACCTAAAAGAAACTCGCCCATGGCTGCCCGGGGACTATCGGAGAAATTCATGGTTAGTTCGTCCAAAGCAATACCAGCCCGGTTCCAATCGTCATTTTTGTAATGGGTAAGTCCTTCACCATATAGAGCCGCCGCGCGGGTTTCATCGTCTGTCGCCTGCTGATAAGCAGTCTGATACAGGGCAGCAGCCTGATCAAAATCACCTTCAAAAAGAAGTCTGTCCGCTTCGTGCAGGCGGACAACGGGCAGCGGCGTGGGGGTTGGCAGAGGGGTGGAAGTAGGTTCAACAATTGGGGCAGCCGGAATATATTCCGGGGTTTCAGTAGCGCCTGCCAGGAGTTTCAGCGGATTGGATGATGTTTTGCATGCGATGAAAGAAGAAGCCAGCACCGCAATGGCGAGCAAGATTTGTTTTTTCATGGTTGGCTTATACTGGAAGAATGCTGACCTGTCAATTGATATAACTTTCACTCTATTACACGGAAGTATTGTACCTTCTACTGTACTTTTTCCCAAACATGGGCTTTGGTTTTTGTGGATAATAGTATCTAGAATTCATTTTTCTTCGATCATATCGGAGTTTTTTTATGGGAAAAGACTTTGACCTCGAAATTTCTGGATATTCTTTTTTTGACCGGATCAATATTGTTATTCTTTTAATTGACCCGCAGACCGGGACCATTCGTTATGCGAACCCGTCTGCCTGTAATTTTTACGGATATGCTATTGAACAACTTGTTTCAATGAATGTTGGTCAACTAAACCCCAAACCATTGACAGAAACGATCAACAATTTAAAAACGGCGTACTCCGGAAAAAAGGACTATTTCACTTCGACGCACAGAACAGCTTCCGGTGAAGACCGGTATGTGGGTGTGTATAGTGGTCCATTTGATACAGAGAACGAGCATTTGATCATGGCATTGATCCATGATATTTCCAATAAAAGGGAAGCTGACGACCGCCTTCGATCACTTTCGCAAGCGGTTGAACAGAGTCCGGCAACGATCGTCATAACCGATCGAAATGGAAAGATCGAATATGCAAATCCTGAATTTACCATCACAACCGGTTATACAATAGCTGAAGCAGTTGGACAGGATCCGGCTATCCTGAAGACCGGGGAAGGAAACAGGAAGGAGATCCGTACGTTATGGGAAACCATCCTTTCCGGACGGACCTGGCGGGGTGAATTCTGCAACCGGAAAAAGGATGGGTCCATCTACTGGGAAAGCGCATCTATTTCACCTGTTTACAATGATGATGGAGTGATCACTAATTTTGTGGCGGTGAAGGAAGATATCACCGAAAAAAAACTGGTTATGAACCAGATTGAAGCGTCACTCCGTTTCAACCAGGCTATATTGGATATTTCTCCCATCGGGATCATGATCTTTAAAGTTTCAGGCCAGTGTATCCATGTCAATCCGGCAGCGGGCAGAATACTGACTGTCCCGCAGGAAATGTTGTTGAAAAGCAATTTCCGGGACAACCAGACATCCGAAAAACACGGGCTGTACGCCCTGGCCATGGATGTCATTGAAAAAGGTGAAACACTTACTTCTGAGTTTTTATGCAAATCTCCCAGCGGAAAGGAGGTCTGGTTGGATGGGATTTGCGCACCATTTGAGACGGGTGAAGAACCCAATCTGCTGTTCATGTTTGAAGACATTACATTTCGAAAACTATCCGAATCAAATTTACAGAAAACCACCAATGAATTAAAAACCACTGTGGCAAAACTGGAGAAGAGGGACCGGGAGTTAACCCATTTAAGGGAAATGAGTGAAATGCTTCAGGTATGCGACGTTCTCTCAGACGCACTTACAGTTATTACAAATTATGGCGGGCAAATATTCCCGGATTCAAGCGGAGCGGTGTTCCTTTCAAATTCGGTAAATATGGTGGAGTCAGCCTGTTCCTGGGGAAAGAGTTTATCAAGCGAACCGGTATTCTCATATGATGAATGTTGGGCATTAAGACGGAATCAAATCCATGTTGTGGGAAGCGGATCGAAAGATCTGCTTTGTAAACATACTCCCCGTACATTCACCGGAAGCTATATTGAGGTACCCATGGTTGTCTCGGGTGACATGATTGGATTGCTTCATATTGAATGGCCTGAGAAAAGCATAATTGATAATGAAACCCGTGAATTTATCCAGAATATGGGCGAAATGATCTCGCTTTCCATTTCAAATATTCGGTTGCGCGAAACACTTCGCAATCAATCCATACGTGACCCATTGACCGGGGTTTTTAATCGCAGGTATATGGAGGAAACCCTGGATCGGGAAATTCCGCGGGCACTTCGAAAAAAAGCCAGCATCGGGATTATGATGATGGATATCGATCATTTTAAAAAGTTCAATGACACATTCGGTCACGATGCCGGTGACACGGTTTTGCAGGACATCAGCAAAACGATCCAATCTGCCATCCGGCGCGAAGATATTTTGTGCAGA
>CAYRHB010000094.1:0-14811 GCA_964424035.1 uncultured Leptolinea sp. | reverse complement strand
GCATCCAGTGCGACGAGTGCCTGAGCAAATGCCCGCAGCACATCCCCATCAGCACCTGGATGCCGGTAGTCGGCGAGGTGCTGGGGTTGGGACGGGAGTATGTGAAGAACCTGTAGATCGACTCGCCCGGGTGGGGACATTTCTGAAGAATAGAGATGACCCCACTTTTCTTTTCATGCTAAAATTTTTTACATCCCGTTACCAAAAACAGGCAGGGACCCATGCAGCCATCCCAGTCACCCGAATTCACGATAACCCTGATTCAGCAGGCTGAACTCGCTGTGCAGATCGCCCGCGACAATTACGGCGTCACTTTGGATTACACACCGGAATCATTGGCCGTACTAAATCAATTGTTGCAGGAAGCCCATGCGGCTGTTATCAACGGTGGTAAGAATGCACCGGTTCCCACCCGCACCATCCAGGTGTGGGGCGCTTACCTGGGCGAGACATTGCGGCGCAGCAATGAGGGGGAGTGGAAGCAGACCGCCAACCGCGGATCAGATTTTCCGTATTATGTAACATCACCCGCCGGTGACGAATTCCCGTTTGAGCAAGTGCGCCTGCGCGTGGTGAACGGTTATACCGATGAACAGATCAAGCAAACCTTTGCCCCGCGCGTCAAACCGGAGAAAAAGAAGAATTCCTTGACCTGCCTGTGGGTCGGGCTGGCGCTGCTGGTACTAGCAGGTTTGGTCATCACCCCGACCGTTATGTTTGCCTACCAGGTGTATAAAACCAATCAGGCACGCGCCCGGGCAGCCTATGAAGCTCCCTTTATCCCCAACCTTCCCGTCTATATGGCACAATACAAACCGACCTTGGACGACCTGCCGTTGATCACCGGCAAGTTTTTGATTGTGGACATGGACAACGGAACTGTCTCTGACCTGCACTACGAATTACCGGAGGAATTGCGTGCCACCTCCCCGGCAGATCTGACGATCGTTGTGCAGCAAAGCTGCGGATCAGCAGAATCGGGTATATATGCCGGGACCGGAATTGCCGCGAACCGCCAGTCATGCCGCCTGACACTCGTGGACCCGGTCAACCGACAAACTCTAATGTGGCAGGATTTTATCGGCAGTGAAATTCGCCAGGAGATCCATGTTGACGAGAATGGCCTGCCGGTGGAAGATACCGGCGGGGCACTCAGTACAGATCTGATGATCCACTGGCTGGAGATGTGGGTGGAGTGAAGACTGCGGACAACGAGGTGATGGAGCTGGCAGAGGAGTATGTGAAGTCCATCCACCCCTTGTAATGAAATCTGTAAGGTGGGATCGCTTCCTGCCCCAGTCCTTTTGGGGTGATCCCACCACGGCATTATTCGCCCCGGCTTATATCAATCAGTTTCATATCTGCCATTCCACCCCAGTCTTCCAGGTACACACCCTATTTCAAATACCTGTGAAAACTGGACCAATCCAATCTTTATCCATTTTGACCATGCCAGATTTTCCCGGCCACATAACAAACAAAAACACCCCTCTCAAATTTGAGAGGGATGTTTCATGTTACATCAGAAAAACCTACTTGCTTACCAGTTTGCGGACGGCTTCGAGCTGACCGGCGCTGCCAAGTTTGACGTTCTTGTCGGCGATGAACTTGGCATACTCCGACATGAAGACCTTGCCCACCGGACGCAGGTCGAAGTTTTCGGGGTGCTCGATGAAGTATTCGCGGTGAACGCGGGTCCATACCAGGCGGCCGTCGGTATCGATGTTGATCTTGGTCACGCCCAACTGGGCGGCACGGAGGAACTGGTCGGCATCCACACCCTTGGCGCCTTTGAGGTTGCCGCCGGCGGCATTGATGCGCGCCACTTCATCCTGCGGCACGGAAGATGACCCGTGCATGACCAGCGGGAAGCCCGGCAGGTTCTTCTGGATGGCTCCCAGCACATCAAAGTGCAGGCCCTGGGTGCCGCTGAATTTGAACGCCCCATGGCTGGTGCCGATGGCGCAGGCGAGTGAATCGCAGCCGGTGAGTTCCACAAATTTCTTGGCCTGGTCGGGATCGGTCAGTTTGGCGTCGGCTTCGTTGACAGAAACATGCTCTTCCACACCGCCCAGTTTGCCCAGTTCGGCTTCCACCACAATGCCCTTGGCATGCGCGGCATCGACCACACGCTTGGTGATCTCAACGTTCTTTTCAAAGGGCTCCGCGGAGGCATCGATCATCACCGAGGAGTAGAAACCGCTGTTGATGCAGTCGTAGCAGGTTTGTTCGTCGCCGTGGTCGAGGTGGACGGCAAAAATGGCTTCGGGGAAGACCTGGTCGGCCGAGCGGATGAGGCCTTCGATCATGATCTTGTCGGTGTAAGAGCGGGCGCCTTTGCTGATCTGGATGATGAAGGGGGCGGAGCTGTCAACGTTACCGCGAAACAGACCCATGGTCTGCTCAAGGTTATTGATGTTGTACGCGCCGATGGCATACTTGCCGTAGGCGGCTTTAAATAGTTCTTTGGTGGTTACAATCATGGCTTTCTCCTTAAATTTGACTTCCGTCAGGAAGGAAGTGTTAGGAGAATATTATAGTCTGAAATGATATCGAATGAACATTTGTTAGAAATCGATTATGCGTTTATATCGGGAATCCACACGGATGTACGTCTTTTAAACAGGGCAAACATACGACTCTTCCTTAGAAAACTATTTCGGAGAATTTGAATTCCTCTTTCCCAACCAGTATCCTGCTTCAAAACATGCACTAATTATTGCAACAGAGCTTACTATCATCCCCCAAATAGCAGTCGCAGGTATGTGTTTCGTAATCCAGTCTAACGTTATTAATTCTTTGCCAGGGAACTGAATGTCTAGTTGTGTTTCAAACTTTTCAAATACCAATGGCGAAATTTCAAAAGCATCTGCTCTTTTTATTGATGCTTGGATTTCAGGATCTAATGAAAAACCTTTTTCAATTTCATGTGCAGTTATTTCTGTATATCCAATATCACGTAATCTTTCTTCAATTACCTCAGGCGTCATATCATCCCGCAATTCAACAACTTCAGTAATAAAATATAAAAAATATTTTGCACGTTCAATTGATTGTGTACTTGGCTGATCAAACCCAGTTCTTCTTCGGAATTCTGGCCATGAGAGGTCTCGAACCATAGGATGGTATGTGGCAGTATTGTAAACAACCAATGTAAGAAGAATTACAACAACACCAAGCAAGATTCCAAAAATTGAGATTACTGATGTTTTTTGCAGTAGTCTAGTTTCATAAATTCTTATCTCATTAATAAATCTGTTCTCAGCCGTTAAGCTAATTTCGTAAGCGCCATCTCTTCTATCAGATTTTCTTATGTCGGGATCTTTAGTGAAAGCTTCGATTACTTCACTAGGTGTGATCCCAGGATAACCCCAATCGTCTAATCTATCACATATCACAGCAGGGGTCATATCAGGCCTTAGCCTCGAAATTTTTGTAACAAAAAAGAGAACAAGCTTGGCTCTCATTGCATTTGATGTTTGATTATCATCAAATTTAAATTGTTTCTTGAATTCGTTGACGTTTATATCCATAATGTCCCCTTGATTTCAATATTGTCCTTTTTTTACCCATTCAGCACCAATTTTTTCAATAACATCTTTTGCAAGCAAAATATCACGTATTGGAGTAACCTGAAACTTTTCTTTCAATTCCACACTTATCTCATATGGACCACCATTTATATACTGAAAGCCACCCCTTGATCTGTTAAATGGCACACTGTTATTTGACAGTTCATAATGAGCTAGAAACCAATTTATTAAAATATCAACTGATCCCTTATTCGGTTTTTCATAGAATGGATTTGTTATTAAATACTCTGTTACTTCAATGTTTTTATTGAGTTGTGTTAATTCGCGTCTTAAGGATTTTATCTGCCGTTTTATTTCATCTGTTTTATTTTTGATATCAATATCATTCGTATTTTCGCCCAAATCCTTCTTTTTACTTGAAAAAATACCCAACTGGCTTTGCAATTCACCTATCTCATCTTCAATTGTGGATCGATATTGTGTAAATTCTTGGTCGACCAATTCAAAATACCCACGAATGCTGTTAGGAGAAATATTATGTACCAATTGATTTTCATTGGTTAATCTTTGAATATGCAGATCCTTTTCTCTAATAATTACATCTCTTACTTGTATCGCATCATTTCTCCAACCGTATCTTGAAACCCAAGCGAATATTGCAGATGCCACATTTAGTAGTGCGATTATCAGTAAGACAATGTCCATTGTCATTCCCCCATGGGAGACGTTATTTCATACTCAAACAAAACATAATTTTATAATAAAATAAAAATTTCGAAAAGAAACTCAGGAACTAGCTTTTTTCAAGTTAACCCATAATGTAAGCTCTATTCTTATCGACAAAAATTCGTAAGGTGGGATCGCCTTTGATCCCACCACGGCACTATTCGCACCGGCTCCAATCGATTAGCCATTCCTCCCCTTCTTTCCACCTCACAGCGTGCTGATAAATTCCACCGGCTGCATCACCGGCAGCAGGGTGACGGGGTAATCCTTCACGTTGCGGGTGATCAGCGCGTCTACTTTATTTTATGGTTTACCATCCTTCAACCGTTTTGCTGCCCGTTCAAAATCACTTTCGAAAGTACAGTCTTGAACAACCCTGAAGCGATCGTATTGACCCTCCGCCAACTGTTTGGCCAGTTCATGCGAAACCTTTCCGGCGTCTTGCAGGATATCATACTCATTGAATTGGAGAAACGCGTCGAGCTTCTTAACCCAATCCTGCATTGTCATCGGGATCTGGCGGGCGGCCTGGTTTTCTGCATAATCCAGATACATGGATACGATCCGTTCCAGTTCTTTTATCTCGGTTTCGGTCAGGTAGTTTTTCGCGATTGAGACATCTGACTAGATGATCTTTCCCTTGGGCGCGTTCTTCCAGGTAGTCAGCCCCATGTTTGGATTACCGGCATCAGCCCGACTGGCAATGATCTCTGCCGCCGTCATTTTCGTGATAGCCCAGTGCAATTTATTTTGCACAGTGGTGAAGAACTGCCTGGTGATCTCGGCGTTGGGAGAATAGTCAATGCTGCATTGCTCGTATATATCCGTAATCTTCAGGTAAAAGCGGCGTTCGCTGGCACGGATCTCCCGTATTCGCTCAAGTAGTTCTTCAAAATAATCGGGTCCAAAGCGTTTGTTTAGCTTCAGACGCTCATCATCCAACACAAATCCCTTTACAATAAACTCACGCAAGGTTTGAGTAGCCCAGATGCGAAATTGTGTGGCTTTGTTACTGTTTACGCGGTAACCAACTGCAATAATCATATCCAGGTTGTAAAACTGTGAAACGTAGGTTTTCCCATCAGAAGCAGTATGTGCAATTTTTGCACATACTGAATTTTCAATCAGTTCATTTGATTTAATAATATTACCTACATGCTTGGTAATAACAGATCGTCCCACGCCATATAGCTCTGCCATCCCACGTTGACTTAACCAGAATGTGTCATCCCGGTAAACAACCTCAACTTTTGTCACCCCTTCGGGAGTGGTGTAGAAAATGATCCGCCCTTCATGTGGGTTTGTATTTTGATTTTCCATAGTTCAAGATCATTCCTTTATATGAGCCAGGAGTCTTGTCGGTCTTTACCGGTTAAAGGGTGCTGACAAATTCCACCGGCTGCATCACCGGCAACAGGGTGACGGGGTAATCCTTCACATTGCGGGTGATCAGCGCGTCTGCTTTGCATTGCAGCGCGCACACCATCTGCACGGCATCCTCGAAATCGCGGAAATCCAGGTTGAGTGCCTGTTCGATCGTCCGCTGGTCAACCGGCGCAATCTGCACGAATTGCAGCAGGCTGGTCAAAATGGCATGCGCATCCGCGGAGGAACGTCCCTTCTGGATCAGGTAGAACAGGGTCGTCACGCTGTGGGCAGCCACAAAGCCCTGCACCTGCCCCGCTTCCACGGCAGCCAGCAGCCGCGCGGACGCGTCATAGAACGGCTCGCGTTTCTGCAGCACATCCAGCAAAATATTGATATCCAGCAGAACGGCCGGTTTACGCGCCATACTTTTCATCGAGGTGGTTTTTGTAATCCTGGATGTCCACACCGGAGGGCAGAACTCCGCTCAACCGGCGGGTGATGGGAGCTTCGCCGGGTAAAGACTGGTCCGGGATCTGGCGCAAATAGGCTTCGATCAGGTCTGTCAGGGTCGTGTTTTGACGGGCGGCGAACCGCTTCACGTTCTCCAACAGGTCGCGGGGAACCCGTACTGTTAATTTCGTCTCTTGCATGTGATCACCTCTGCCGTACATAATATATCATATCTGTACGGCTGTCAATTATCCGGGGAAGTATTCACCATCCACTCGCATAAAAAAAACGGGACCATACCGGTCCCGTCTTTCGACTTCACATCAAACCCGATCTACTCGGCCGTCTGGTCGTCGACGGCGGCAGCGGGGGCGTTGGTCTTCACCGATTTGATGCCGTTGTCCATGGCCGATTCCGAAGAGTAGGATTCGCTCTTGCCGATGGGTTCGCCGTTGCCGGCTTTCAATACAAAGAAGGGCTGGCCTTTCTTGTCCGCTTTGCGTTCGTAGCGGGCATCATCGACCGCGTTCTTCTTCACCGATTCAATGCCGTTCATGGCGCTGGCCTTGGCGTTATATTCCTCGCTGGTCAGAATGATCTCGCCGTTGCCGGCCTTTAAATTGAACATGAATTTTCCGCTCTTTGTTTTGGTGACAACAAATTTACCTGCCATTACTACCCTCCTGCCATTGGATTTTTAAATGTAGTGCGGGTATGCGCACCCGTTGTTCAGCTTTCATCATACTATCTTTTTACCGATGGCACAATTCAGATAAAAGGTACGCCGTAAATGCGGATGATCCGTCTGGAATGTCCGTGATTTTCAGGGATGCAATATCCGTCTGTTGCCTCCCGGAGTATGATCATGACAGGCCGGTTGATTTCATGCTATACTATATCTGACCAGTCTGACCAGTCTGATGCGAGGATGATATGAACAATATCTGGCAGTTGCAGGACGCGAAAGCGAAGTTCAGCGAGCTGATCGACCGGGTGCTTTCCACCGGCACACAGATCGTCACCCGGCGCGGGAAGAAAGCCGTGGCCGTCATCCCCTATGAAGAATACGAACGCCTGACCCGTCCATCGGGGCGTCTCTCACAGTTCCTGAGGGAATCCCCCCTCTCCGGTGCCAAATTGAACCTGGAACGGGATAAATCTGAACCGCGCACCATCCCATTCGAGTCATGAACTACCTGCTGGATACCTGTGTGCTATCTGAATTCACCCGGTATAGACCGGAGGAGAAGGTCATTCGCTGGGTCGACTCCGTGGATGAAGAGGAGCTTCTGGTCAGCGTGGTCACCCTGGGCGAGGTGCACAGGGGGATCGAAAAACTGCCGGGAAGTCACCGCAAGACGGAACTGACCACCTGGTTGGACGAACAGTTGATCACCCGCTTTATGGGCCGGATCATTCCGTTGGACCTGCCTGCCATGCAGGTGTGGGGCACCCTCACCGCCCGTATGGATGCCCTTGGAACACCCATGGGGGTGATGGATTCGTTGATCGCCGCCAGTGCCCTGAGCCGGAACCTGGTGCTGGTGACCCGCAATGTCCGTGATTTTCAGGGATGCAATATCCGTCTGATCAACCCCTGGGACTGATCAACGCTTGCACCCGTCCATCGCTGCCCTGAACCCGTGGGCGAAGCGGGAAGCCGCTTCCACGGGGTCGGTGCTTTCGCCGATGGTCTTCACGCAGGCCGTTCCGACAATGGCGCCATCGGCCATGCGACCCACCTCTCTGGCCTGCTGCGGGGTGCCAATGCCGAAACCCACGCACACAGGGATGTCCGTGTGTTCGCGCACCCGCTCAACCAGTTCATCCAGCCCGCCGGCCAGCGATTGCCTCAGGCCGGTGACGCCCGTCACACTCACCAGGTAGATGAAACCGCGCGCCTCCCGTGCCAGCAGTTCCATGCGCTCCGGTGGGGTGGTCGGCGCCAGCATGCGGATCAGCGGCAGGTCACCAGCCGGCACTTCGAATTCGGCGCTTTCCTCCGCCGGCAGGTCGGGGATGATAAACCCGTCCGCCCCGGCGGCACGCGCGTCGCTCACGAAAACCTCCAGCCCATAGGCCAGCATCGGATTATAATAACCCATCAACACCAGCGGAATATTCACGCCGCGCGCCCGCAATTCAGACACTGCCGCCAGTGCCTTCTTCACGGTGATACCCTGCTCCAGCGCTACCTGCGTGGCCTGCTGGATGACCGGGCCGTCAGCCAGTGGATCGGAGAAGGAAAGACCCACCTCCACCAGATCAGCACCGCCGCGGGCCAGTGCCTCGATCACATGGATGGATGTTTCAAGATCAGGGTAGCCCAGGGGATAGTAGGGCATAAAGATCGGTTTCTTTGAAAAGGCTGCGTCAATTCGGTTCATGTCAGGTTCCTGTAATTCTGCGGTTCAAAGGTTGAACCGGTTGCTTTCTTTGAGAACGGTACCGAGGTCCTTGTCCCCCCGGCCGGAAAGGTTGACCAGCATCACCTGGTCGGGTCGCATGGACGGCGCGCGTTTGACGGCTTCGGCCACGGCGTGTGACGATTCCAGCGCGGGGATGATCCCTTCGGTCTTGCACAGCAGTGAGAAAGCCTGCATGGCTTCCGCATCGGTAGCCGAGGTATAAAAAGCGCGTTCCATGTCGCGCAACATCGAATGTTCGGGTCCCACGGCGGCATAATCCAACCCGGCTGAGATGGAATAGGTATCCGATATCTGCCCGTCGCTGTCCTGCAGGACCATGGTACGTGTGCCGTGCATGACGCCCACGCGTGCCTTCGATGGATCACCGAAGCGTGCCGCGTGCTTCCCGCTGGCAATACCCGATCCACCTGCCTCCACACCGATCAATTCCACATCTTCATCATCGATGAAGGCATGGAAAATGCCGATGGCGTTCGAGCCGCCGCCCACACAGGCCACCACGCAGTCCGGCAGACGGCCTACATCAGACAGCATTTGCGCGCGGGCTTCGTGCCCGATGACCGACTGGAATTCGCGTACCATCGTCGGGTAGGGATGCGGCCCCAACGCGGACCCCAGCAGATAATGCGTGCCGTTCACATTGGCCACCCAGTCGCGAATGGCTTCGTTGATGGCATCCTTTAGCGTGCGCGTACCGGATGTCACCGGGCGCACCTCCGCGCCCAGCAGCTCCATGCGGTGCACGTTGGGCTTCTGGCGTTCGATGTCCACACAACCCATATAGACCACGCAATCCAACCCCAGCAATGCCGCGGCGGTGGCGGATGCCACGCCGTGCTGCCCGGCGCCCGTCTCGGCGATGAGGCGTGTTTTGCCCATCTGTTTGGCCAGCAGCGCCTGTCCCAGCGCGTTGTTGATTTTATGCGCGCCGGTATGTGCCAGGTCTTCGCGTTTCAGGTAGATCTGCGCACCGCCCAGTTTTTCCGACAGCCGCCGGGCATGGGTGATGGGCGTCGGCCGGCCAACGAAACTGGCCATCAGGCGGCTGAATTCCGCCTGGAATTCCCTGTCTTCGCGGGAAGCCACAAAAGCGGCTTCGAGTTCGATCAGCGCAGGCATCAGGGTTTCGGGGACGAACTGTCCGCCGTACGGTCCAAATTTAGAGGGTAATAATGTGGTCATTGATTGTTATCGTTCTCCATTCAGGTGTTCCCCTCGACAGGCTCGGGGAACGGAACATTCCGCGCCCTGAGCCTGTCGACGGGCAATAAACCCGACGCCCGAGCCTGTCGAGGGCGGAGGTCACTGGCTTCGATATACCCGACCAGCGGGTTCGATGCCCGAGCCTGTCGAGGGCAGACACTGGCTTCGATATACCCGGCCAGCGGATTCGACGCCCGAGCTCGTCGAGGGCGGAGGTCACTGGCTTTGATATACCCGGCCAGCGGGTTCGATACCCAAGCCTGTCGAGGGCAGACACTGGCTTCGATATACTCAGCCAGCGGATTCGACGCCCGAGCCTGTCGAGGGCAGACACTGGCTTCGATATACTCAGCCAGCGGATTCGATGCCCGAGCCTGTCGAGGGCGGAGGTCATTGGCTTCGACAAGCTCAGCCATCGCGCACCGCCTGTACAAAATCCTTCATCTTCGCGGCATCCTTCACCCCTGGGCGTACCTCCACACCGGAGGCCGTGTCCACGCCCCACGGTTGAACCTGGCTTACGGCATCGGCTACATTCTCGGGGGTCAGGCCGCCCGCCAGGAACAACGGGATCCGTTTAGCCAGCTCTGCCGCGGAATCCCAATCCGCGGTAACGCCCGTCCCTCCGTAGGTTCCCTTCACCGACGCGTCGACCAGACAGGCCGGCGGATCTACCCGCAAAAATCCATTCACCTTCGCAGGTACACCCCGGTAAGCCTTGAAGGCGCGGGGACCCATCTGCCGCAGCATGTCGGGGGGTTCATCTCCGTGCAACTGGGCCAGGTCAAGCTGGCAGGACTGCATTACCGCCAGTACCTGCAGCACCGGCATATTGACGAACACTCCAATCTTCAGAACAGCGGGGTGCTCCCTGACCAGCATTTCGATGATCTTCATACAACTTCGTACATCCACGCAACGCGGGCTTTTGGCGTAAAAATTAAAACCCAGGCAGTCCGCCCCGGCCTGAACAGCTGCCTGCGCATCGGATGTAGAGGTTATTCCGCAGATCTTGACGATGGTCATACAAGCGTACCTTCCCCGCTCCGGCCGGAAAGCTCCCGCACACGGGCGGCCATATCCGGCGCGGTGACCAGCGCCTCGCCCACCAACACCGCGTCCACACCACAGCGTTCCAACCGCTCCACATCCGCGCCGGAGAATATTCCGCTTTCTGTCACGACAGCGATTCCATCAGGGATGAGTGGACGCAAAGATTCGGTCGTCTCAAGGCTAACCTTGAACGTCGACAGATCACGGTTGTTAATACCCACCAGGCGCAGACCGTTCAGCTTCAATACCCTTTCAGTTTCAAACCGGTCATGCACTTCCACCAGCGGGGTCAGGCCGATTTCCAGCGCCATTGCGTGCAGGTCTGCCAGACGGGCATCGTCAGGCAGGGCAGCCGCGATCAGGAGAGCAGCGTCCGCTCCGGAGGCCCGTGCTTCATACAACTGCGATTCGTTGATGATGAAGTCCTTGCGCAGCAGTGGTAAAGCGGTTCGCCGGGAGAAACGCAGGGCACGCAATGTATCCAGACAGCCCTGAAAGAAAGCTCTGTCAGTGAGCACGCTGATGGCTGCCGCGCCATTGGCGGCGTAAATATCAGCCGCGTCAAGTAGATCAAGGTTCGGGGCAAGCAGTCCTTTGGAAGGTGAAGCTCGTTTCAATTCGGCGATCAGGGCGGGTCTCCGTCCGGCACGCCCGGCCTGTAACAGGGCGATGAAATCACGCGGAGCCGGAGCGGCTTCGGCGTCCCGGCGCAGGCTTGCGGCATCCAGTACAGCCACCTCCGCCTGTTTCTGTTCCAGAATCGTGGTAAGAATACTCATCGCAGATCAGGCAACTGCGCGGCTGAATTTAACCAGGTCGTTCATTTTGGCAAAAGCACGCCCATCGTCCAGGGCAGCCGTGACTTCATTCAGAGCGGATTTGAAATCACCCGTCTCTGCCGCCAGTGTACCGGCGGCGTTAAGCAGTACGGCATCACGACAGGCGCCACCGCCGCGCCCGTCAAGCAGATCGCGCATCATGGCTGCCGATTCTTCCGGCGTGCCACCAAGTAGATCCTGGATGGTGGAACGTTTAAATCCCAGATCCTGGGGATCGAGGTTATAGGTGGTAATCGCTCCATCTTTCAAATGGCTCACCCGGTTGGGGCCTGCCGGATTAAGCTCGTCTGTGCCGCCCGCGCCGTAGATCACCATGGCCGCGCGGGTTCCCAGGCCTTTCAGAACGTATGCCAGCGGTTCTGTCAGTTCGGGTGAATAGACACCGATGAGCTGCACATCCGCACCGGCGGGATTGGTCAACGGGCCAAGCAGGTTGAAGATGGTGCGCTGGCCGATTTCCTTGCGCGGCCCGACCGCGTGTTTCATCGCCGGGTGGAATTTGGGCGCGAACATGAACCCGATGCCGATCTCTTCAATCGCCCGGCGGACATGTTCGGGTGTCATCTCCAGGTTCAATCCGAGCGCGGAGAGCACATCGGCGCTCCCGCATTTCGACGATGCCGCGCGGTTGCCGTGTTTTGCCACCTTGCGCCCCGTTCCCGCCACAATGAAAGCCGCGGCAGTTGAAATATTGAATGTGAATTTGCCATCACCGCCCGTGCCAACAATATCGTACACATTCTGGCTGTTGACCTCCGGTTTGATGGTCACAGCATTCTCGCGCATCGCCCGTACCGAGCCGGTGATCTCGGCAATCGTCTCGCCCTTCATGCGCAGGGCGATCAGGTACGCGCCAATCTGTGCCGGGGTGGCCTGTCCGGTCATGATGATATTCATGGCTTCGCGGGCTTCCCCATCGGTGAGATTGGTTCCATTCACAGCTTTGGAAATGTAGGGTTTTAACATGTAGGTCTCTCCTCCTGCCGGTTTACGTCCAGCTCCAAAAAATTCTTCAGCAGTTGCCTGCCGTGTTCAGTCAAAATGGATTCGGGGTGAAACTGCACCCCGTATGTTGGATATTCGCGATGGCGCAGCGCCATGATCTCACCCTCATCCGTCTCGGCGATGGTCTCCAGGATTTCCGGGTCGGGCTCATAGACCAGCAGCGAGTGGTAACGCATGGCTTCAAACGGGGTCGGGATGCCGTAGAATATACCCGTTCCGTTGTGTTTCACAGGTGATGTTTTTCCGTGCATCAATGTCGGGGCACGTCCCACCTTCCCCCCATACACCGCGCCGATGCACTGGTGCCCCAGGCATACACCCAGTACAGGGATCTTCCCTGTAAAATGGCGGATGGCTTCCGCTGAAACACCACCATCGGCAATCGGTTCGCCGGGTCCGGGTGATATGACCAGATGGTCAGGACGAAGCGCATCCAGGTCGTCCAGGTTGATCCGGTCGTTGCGAAAAACCCGCACATCCGCACCCAACTCACCAAACAGCTGCACCAGATTATAGGTAAACGAATCATAGTTATCGATCAAAACAAGCATGGGAATCCTCCTTCTAGCGGGCTTCTTCCACCAGGTCCAGCGCCCGCAGAAGCGCACCGGCTTTGTTGATGGTTTCCCGGTATTCGTTCGTCGAGTTTGAATCTGCCACAATACCCGCGCCGGCCTGTACGCTGTACGTATTGCCGCGTTTGACCAAAGTTCGAATGGCGAGGCAGGTATCCATGCTGCCGTCAAATCCAAAATAACCGACCATGCCGGCGTACGCGCCGCGTGCGTCCGGTTCCAGTTCTGCGATGATCTCCAGCGCCCGCACCTTGGGCGCGCCGCTCACCGTTCCCGCCGGGAACGCCGCGCGGATGAGGTCAAAAGCCGTCAATCCGGGGCGCATCCTGCCTTCCACATGTGAGACGATGTGCATCACATGTGAATACCGCTCAATGCTGAAAAAATCCGAGACGTTTACAGTGCCATATTCACATACCCGTCCGAGGTCGTTGCGGCCCAGGTCAACCAGCATCACATGTTCGGCACGTTCCTTGGGATCAGCCAGCAATTCTTCGGCCATGGCGGCATCAGCCGCCGCATCCGCGCCGCGTGGACGTGTCCCGGCGATGGGATGCAGTGAAGCGGTGCCATCCTCCAGGCGTACAAACATCTCGGGTGACGAACCGATCAGGTAAAGCGGTTCTCCATCCACAGGACCGAAATCAAAGAAAAACATATAAGGTGAAGGATTTAACCGGCGCAGCGTGCGGTATACATCGAACGGGTCAGCGGTTGATTGCCGGGTAAAGCGCTGTGAGAGCACCACCTGGAAGATATCACCTGCGGCAATATATTCTCTGGCGGTGGCGACCATGGTTTCAAAATCTTCCTGCCGCATATTGGATACCGTTTCCGATACAGCTTCCGCGTGTCCGTTGACTGCGGGAAGCGGCCCGGAAATCCGGGCGGATAAACTATCCAAGCGGGATTCTGCCGCAGCCTCATCTCCATCCAATACATTGGCGATCAGGAAAATCGTGCGGCGAACGTTATCAAACGCCACCACCGTATCCGCCAGCAGGTATATACCATCCGGCACATCAGGGGTTTTCATCCGGCCGGTCAGGGTCGGCTCAAAATGGCGTACCGATTCATACCCCAGGTATCCGATCAATCCGCCGGTGAAGCGTGGCGCTCCGGGCAGCGGCTGGACGGGGAACCGGGCCAGTTCCTCCTGCAGGAAAACAGTCGGATCGGTGTCCGGTTCAAGGGTAAGCAGCCGGTTTGATGTGCCCTCCTGAATTTCAACCTGCCCGTCCCGCAGCAAGTACCGGGCGCAGGGGTGGATGCCGATGAATGAATAGCGGGCGATGCGTTCCCCGCCCTCCACCGATTCGAGCAGGAACGACGCCCCCTGCCCGCGTAATTTCAGGTACAGACTGACCGGGGTTTCGAGATCGGCATGTATTTCGCGAATGATGGTTTGAACTCGGGTGGCTTCCTGCAGCATACGGGCGGCTCCTTGATGAATAGACAAATCCCCTTCGTCCTATGGGACGAGAGGGGATCTCGCGGTGCCACCCAGGTTACGCTGTTTTTAACAAAAAATCCTGTTGTGATGCAACAGGATGAGGAAAGCCAGCGTCACTTTTTTCAGGTACGGCCTTTTTCAGGCTTATACCCTTACCCTGTAACGGGAGTTCCCGGA
>CAYRHB010000093.1:0-15216 GCA_964424035.1 uncultured Leptolinea sp. | reverse complement strand
AAAAAATAACGGAAAATTTCCGACGACTATTACAATGGCTAAATATGCTTGGAATAATACTAAATATGATATCAATAATAGTGATGAAACCCTAATTACCTGGCTTGATTATGAGTCTAGATTATTTTATGGAATCGAGAAAATGGAGGTTCAAGAACATATAGATAAAGGTTTTTCGGATGTTGATGAGTTTATTAGTTATTCGCTTTCAGTTCAGAATCGTCGAAAATCACGTATGGGATTCTCATTTCAAAATCATTTGGGAAACATATTTGAACTAAGAAAAGTAAAATTTCAGGCTCAACAATTTACAGAAGGTAAAAATCAACCAGATTTTATCTTTCCCGGGATAAGGGAGTACAAGGATCCAAGATTTGATGAAATAAATCTGTTTATGTTGGCAGCAAAATCAACATGCAAAGATCGTTGGCGGCAGATTCTTGCCGAAGCGAAAAGAATTAGTACCAAGCACTTATGCACTCTTGAACAATCAATTTCACTTGAACAAATGAGTGAAATAAGAAGTCGCTCTGTCAAACTTGTTATTCCCAATCAATTCCGACGAGTTTATTCCAGTCAACAGCAGGAAGAAATTTTAAATATTGAGGGATTTATTCAATTAGTAAAATCAACACAGTGATTCTATTTTTAAGTAACTTAATAAGTTACGCCCGTGATAAAAGTCCTTTCTTAAGATTTATTGCCCTGTCTTCCCAGTTACTTTGTACTTCTTCTAAAACTTGTTCTAGTTTTTCGAGGTCGTTCCCAAAAAACTCAAGACTTATTTTTGCTATACCATTTTTTATAGTTTGATTTTTTATTTGACAATTTCCTATCTTTTCCTGGAACACCGCATCATCGCAACCGCACATATTCCAGCCCAGTTCGTCAATATCGTCCGCCAGGCGGGTATCCACGTACATGCCCATCACAAAATCCGTGTACTCTTCCCCGTATTCAAGTTCGATCTCATGTACGCTCATTTCACCCTCCCGAATGATCAATATGTTCTAGTATATATTTTCTAGAACAAAAAGTCAAGCGGCAAAATCACCCCGCCTTTCAATTCCGTCAGCCCTGCCCTTCGGGGCGCGGGTATAATCCAACCCATGCCCGGCATTTTTTCCCCGCGCTCCATCTTCAACCTGTCGCGTTCGGCCCTCTTCCACACCCCGCCGGCGTACGTGCAGTTCTACGTCACCGCGCGCTGCAACATGGCCTGCGCCCAGTGCAACATCTGCGCGGCCAACGCCGACCTGCCCGAATGCAGCCTGGACCAGATCCAGCGCATGGCCGACAACCTGTCCCGCTGCGGCACGGCCATGGTGCTGCTCACCGGCGGTGAACCCTTCTCGCGCCCCGACCTGCCGGAAATCGTGCAGGCCTTCCATTCGCGCGGCATCCATGTACGCCTGCAGACCAACGGCCTGGCCGTTGAAGAAGCCGTCCACCGGGTGATCGAGAGCGGCGTCAACGATGTATCCATCTCGCTGGATACGCTGGTGCCCGCCACACAGGTAGCCATCAACGGCGGCGTGCCGGGTTCGTGGCAGCGGGCTATCAAAGCCATCTCTCTTTTCTCGAAATACCTGCCTCGAAAGGGCAGTTTTGCCTCACTGGGCTGCGTGCTGCAGCGTGCCAACCGGCATGACATTGAAGATGTCATCCGCTTTGGCACCCGCATTGGCTGGTTCACCTCGCTGGTCCCCGTACACACCACCGGTCCGCACGATCCTCGCGGATTTTGCGCCTTTGACCGCGGTCTGTCCATCCCGGCGGACGAACTGGACGCCGTCGACGCGCTCCTCGAGCGTATCCAGGCACTGCAACAAGAGGGCTTCCTCGTTTTCCATTCGAACCGTTACTACGACAATTTCAAAGCCTTCGTGCACAGTCAGCCGCTCACCTGGCGTGACCGTCATTCCGGGGTGTGTGACAGCCCCAACCTGTATTTCGCCATCCTGCCGGATGGCACCATGGCTCCGTGCTGCGACTGGCGTTTTGAAACCCGGCAACTCTTCGCGTACGCGGATGACTTCTGCCAGCGCCTGCGCGACCCTGAGATCCGCACAGATCTCAACGTGATCACCGCCGCCTGCCCGGGCTGCCTGTATGGCAGTTTCCCCGAGATCAGCATTTCCATGCGCCACCCGGACGATACGCTGCGGAAGGCGGTTCACTTTTTGAAAACCCCAGTCCGGCCCGGTCCGTTCTCCTACGAAGAGATGCTGGAAATGGCCGCGGAGATCCGGAACGGATCAACCCGATGACGCCACCGGAACTCGTCTCCTGGAAGGACGGCGGCAGCCATGAATGAGATGGAGCGCAAAGCCTACCGCTACCAATTCTTCTATTACTCCAGGCGCTTCCATGAAGTCCAGCGTTTCCTGGACCCCGAATCCCTGGAAGGCTGGGAGGATTGGGTCAACAGTATCACATTCGATGACCGCGCGGGCGGCCTCACAATCTCGTGGGAAAATCCCCGCGCCGGGAGTCTGGATGTGGACACCGGCGATCTGCGCTGGTTCGAGCAGGTGACCGGTGACAGCATCAGCCGCCGGAACCATGGGATCATGGAAAGCCATGTACGGGCGGCGTTGAACGCCGCCGGGTTGAAGGTGCACCCTGAAAATACCACGGAAGCCATTTTGGAAGGCCGCTTCCACCGTCACTTTCTGGAAGAGGAAATGCTCTTTGACAGCTGGGCCAAAGACGTGGACCCGGCAAAGATCGACGTCAGATTGATGAATGAATCCATCACCGCCCCCGAGATGCGCTACATCACAGCCCGTCTGGGAGATTTGCGGGGCAAATCGCTGATCGATATCGGCTGCGGATTGGGTGAGGCCGGCGTCTATTATGCCATGCGCGGCGCCGATGTGACCGCTGTCGACCTTTCGCGTGAAATGCTGGTCGAAGTGGAAAAACTGGCTGCCGCCAACGGTCAAAAGGTTAAAACGCACCGCGCCCTGGTGGAACATCTGCATCTGCCGCCATCCGCGCTATTTGATATTGCCTACGCGGGCAACGTGTTCCATCATGTTGATATTGACACCGCCCTGAATGAGGTGACCGCACACCTCAAGGATGGCGGGACCTTCGTGTGCTGGGAGCCCGTGGATTACAATCCGGTCATCAATATTTACCGCCGTATCGCCCGGCAGGTCCGCTCAGCCGACGAACGCCCCATCCGCCGGTCGGATCTGGATAAGTTCCAGTCCCATTTCGAGACGCTGGAAGTCCGCTGGTTCTGGCTCACCACCCTGCTGATCTTCATCATCATGTTCGTGTTCCAGCGCCGTGACCCGAACCGGGAACGCTACTGGAAATCGGTCGTGATCGAAGGCGAACGTTGGAAATGGTTGTATTCTCCGCTGGAAAAGCTGGACAGGTGGCTGCTGGCGAGATTCCCCCTCCTCGGGTATCTCTGCTGGAATGTGGTCATCATCGGAAAGAAGAAGAGCGCCGGCTGAAACGGACCTCGGATTTCTGCATGGAGGGGATTTGGCATTTTCAGGCATAAACCGCAACCGGATAGCCACACTGGCTGCCATCGTTCTGGCACTGGGAGCCGCCTGTATGAATTACTGGCAGACCACGCGTGCCACACCGCTGTTGGATTATGCCTACCAGGTTGACGCGGCGTTCCGCATCTATCAGGGGGAAATCCCGTACCGCGATTTTTTCCTGGTGGTTGCCCCGGGCACCTATTACCTGATCGCCTTCCTCATCCGGCTGACCCATGGATATGTCCATTCGGTGCAGGTTGCGGCCACCATGGTCATCTCTGCGGCCAACATCCTGCTGTGTTTCCATTTATTTAAGAAACTGTCGAAATCTCCCGGCCTGTCTGTTCTGGCTCTTCTTCCACTGATATTCACCGGGCATGCGATCTATGCCTATCCGTTCTATGATATCAACGTATTTCTGCTGATCATCACGGTGTTTCTCCTCACCCTGCACTTCGATACCACCTCCCGTCACGCGCGCATATCGGGTCTCGCCTGCGGGATCATCGCGGCATTGACCGCGCTGGTCAAGCAGAATGTGGGGCTGGCATTTCTGGCCGCCTGGACGTGCTGCATCATCGCCGTCTGCATTTTTTCGCGCAAAGCAGCCTGGTGCCGTTTCCTCCTGTTCGCACTGGCGGGGATCGCGGTCACACTGGGTGGTTTCATCGGCTGGTTGAAGCAGGTGAACGCCCTGGAGCCGTACATTTACCAGACTCTGATCTTCCCGGGGAAATTCCGCAACCCGATCGCCGGATTGAACAATGTGCGGCTTGAGGTCGAATCATTTATCAACCATCAGGGATTTGTCCTGTTCATTGTACTGCTGGTCATTCTGGTCTTCTTTGGATTGCTGGTATTCATTAACCACAAACGGATCCGCTCTCCGGAGACCGCCCTTTGGGAACGCAGGAAAACCGGGCTGGTTCGGGTTTCCCTGCTGCTGACAGTCATCGGTATGAGTTTTACGTTTCACAACTCCGCGTTTTTCGATGTCAACAACGGCGCCTGGTTTGTGCTGATCTTCTTCGGGCTGATATCCGGCCTGACGAATCTGGTGATAGACCTTCGCACGGGGAAATTCTCCTTCTCAACCTGCATCCCGTTCCTGTGTCTCGGCGTATTCCTGGCCGCGTCTGTATCCCAGGGATTCTGGGGATCCACGTACGGGATGTGGCCGTTGTACGTTCTGCTTCTACTGTGGGTCCTGCAATGGATGACCGCACACTTTCCGGTGTATCCCTGGAAGTATCTGGTTGTTCCGGTCTGCCTGTACATCACCCTGATCACCGGCCATATATCCATTGACCAGGTCAGAACCCGCGCGTTTGCTGATTTCTCCGGTGAACCCCGGACTGCTACCATCCCATCCCTGCAGGGGCTTTCAACCCCCGGGATATGGATCCCGGAATTCGAGAACCTGGTCAGCTACGTGGAAAAGAACATTCCGGAAGAGGAAGAGATCGCCTTCCTGCCCGGAGAAGACGTGTTTTATGAAGTGACAGGCCGCAGAAACCCTTTGTTTTGTTTCTGTTATCTACGCGAAACCTGCGATTCGGATATCGGTATGGCATTTGTTGACGCCGGGAACCGGCAGGTTGACTGGGTGATCGTGAAAACGAAATATCAGTTGAAATACTGGAATGATGTGATTAAGGTTTCCGAGGTTGATATTCCACCGCAATACAGACTGGTGGACCGGGTTGGCATCTACAACCTGTATAAATTGACGGATGATGAGTAACAAAGACGCGCCCGGATGGGCGCGTTTTATCCAATTTCATCAGACTGTTTCCGGCAAACCGGCGGGAAGCGATTCCGGAGATTCTGCGCCGGCCGGTTCCACTTTTCGCAAATAGAATAGTCCGATGAGCAGCAGCGGAAGCAGGATGACCACGGTGGTCGCCGCGTTCTCCAGGCTGATGGGTGTTTTCACGCGGGTGAACACATGCCCCACAGTCAGATCGTTGAAATTTCCAGCCCAGTCGAACAGGAAGTGCCCGAATATTACCGGCCAGATGGACTTGTTGCGCAGGAAACAGGCCGCGAAGAAAACTCCGAAAAAAGTGCCGTACAAAATCTGCGCACCGGTCGAAACCAGATCGCGGCGTCCCATCACCAGATTGGCCAGGTGAGCCAATCCGAAAATGGCGCTGGATAGAACGACCGCCCCGTAGATCCCCTTCCGGGTGCTGCCCCACTGGCGCAGCATGAGCGGCAAAACCAATCCGCGGAACAGGATTTCTTCAATCAACCCGACGGAAATATACAACAGGGTATATAGCAGGATCAAACCGCCATTCGACCAGTTGACATTAAACGTCCCGTCGATCACTTCGCTGCCGTTCAGCACACTGAACACCAACACCGGCCAGAGCAGCCACAGGCTCCTCCACTGATTCACCGGATTGAATCCGCCTTCACGCAGTAAATCAAGTCCGGCGATGACCAGAACGATCAGCAGGCTCACCCCGCCCTGCACCAGCGTACCGGAAAGGTAACTGGCTTTCTGGTAATCCATGAATTGCATCAACCATTTATCCACTTCGATCTCCGAGAGGACAAAGAACAGGCCGAACAGGGCAATCGAGGAAATCGCGGGGTGTCGCAGGATCAGTGACTTAATTGTTTTCATTTTTCTCCTTTTTTGGCACCGCCCAAACAGGCTCACATAACCCGGCTGGACGGGAATTTTCGCGGACTCATACACGTGCGGGCAAGGCTCCGCCCACCGGGCACGCGGCATTTCAGTCTTTATTCTTTTTATACTGCCGGTGGATGGGCATCATCCCACCGGCAGCGGTTATACGGGTTTCAATCCACCCGGAAGGAATATTTAAGCAACAGGCTGGAACCCAGGTACTCGAGCAGAATGACCCACAGGCTAAACAGAACTGCTGGCAGGAAGGATATAACCTCGATATCCCCATCCAGGGAAAGGAAATGGCCTACACTGAATGTGGGCAGTATGATCATGTTCGCCCAGATCAGGACATACACAACCAGAGCCATGATGAGCATCATCAGAATTGTGCTCAACAGAGTTGTCATCAGCGCCACCCACAACCGGGTCAGACCGATACTCCGGGAGAACATGTAACAGATCAGCACGGTCATATCGCCCAACAGCAGGAACAGGGTCAGTCCACCAATGGTCTGCCAGTGTTCCAGGTTCAAAGGCTGGATCGACCCGGATGTGTATTTTCCGAACAATACCATGAGAAACATCATCCCCAGGCAGGCAAGCACATTCACCGCAACGGCCAAAATCACCCGGCTGAGAACCTGTTTCCAGGCGGATACCGGCAATGAGAGTTCCAACAGGGCGCTATCCTGCCGCAGCCAGCTAAAACACTGGTACATGGCCAGCACGATCAACGCCGGAAAGAAAACTCCACCGAGCATTCCCGAGCTGAAGATCAACAGGGCGTTGGTGAATCCCTCACCATCCGGGACTACCATCGCGATCACCAGCGAAACCGCGGCGGCTAGGAACATCCAGCCGTATCGCCGGAAAAAATCCAATGAATTCCATTTCAGTAGATTAAGCATTTTGAAACACCTCAATGTAACGGTCTTCTATCGATTGGTTGAATTCCTGACGAATATTTTCTGCCGTATCATTCACGATCAATTCACCTCTGTTCAGGAAAAGCACATCATCCAGAATGGTTTCCACGTCTTTCACCTGATGCGTTGAAATCAATACCGCGCTCTCTTCATTGATCCCGGCCAGGATGGTCTTCAGGATGTTGTGCTTGGCCAGTGGATCGAACCAGCCAATGGGTTCATCCAACAGGAAAAGGCGCGCATTGCGTGAAAAGGTCAGCATCACCATCACCCGGATGACTGTTCCCTTCGAGAGCGAACGGATGGCATCAGCCGGGTTTAATCCCAGGATGCGGCACAGGTCCTCCGCGCGTTTGGGGTCAAAATCTCCAAACATATCTCCGTAGTATCGGATCGCGTCACGAACATGCATCCAGGGAAAAAGCTGGTTCCGGTCAGGCATGAATGCCGTATTACGGTGGATGGCTTCAACTGCGTTGTTCCCGCAGACTTTCACGGCTCCCGAATCCGGCTTTGTGATCTTCATCACGGTTTTCATCAGGGTCGTCTTTCCTGCCCCGTTCGGCCCCATCAGGCCTGCCACACAACCCTGTTTGAGGGTGAAACTTACCCGGTTTAAGGCCGGACACCCATTGAAGGACTTGGTAAGGTCTTTCACTTCAAGTATTTCGTTCATTTCTGCAATGCCTTTCCCACAGTATCAAGGATCTCTTTATTCGACAGGCCGATCCCGCGCATTCCCTGCACGAATTCGCCTACCAACCCGCCGCACATTTCCTGTTTTAAAGTTTGGATGACGGCATCATCTTCAGTCACAAAACTGCCCACGCCACGCTGGGTGAACAACACACCATCACGCTCCAGTTCAGAGCAGGCACGCTGCATGGTATTCAAATTGACGCCAAATTTCTCTGATAATGCTCGCACTGAGTCAATCCTTTCTCCGCGGGCCAGTTCACCGGTCACCACGTCTTTCTTGATACTATCCATGATCTGCAGGTAGATTGGAACGGTCGGATTAAATTTCATTCCTCACCTTCTGTATTAGTGTTATATGTATATAGTACACTCATACAGATATAGAGTCAAGGGTTTTAACCAGATTGGTATAAATATCTATCAGCTGGGTTAATTAATCCGCACCGGTTATGCCAATCATATTTTGCCCGATATACGTTGCCGGAACAGATGTTAACAATCAAGCAGGCTCATAGATAAACTAGCCTTGCCTGCCAGTAAACAATTTATGCTATTCCCTGATATGTGGATTTGAGGTTGAATCCTACAGATTGTTCTGCAGAGGTAAAAAGATAAAAATCCCATGAAAAAAAGCCCGCGCGGATTATGCGCGGGCCTGATTACCAATTCAAGAAAATACTACATATCGATCCCGAATACGTTCCTGACGATCAGTCCTACGACAAAGGATAGCGCGGAAACGCCCATGCTGATCCCCAGCATCTCCAGAAAACGCTGTTTGAAGGGCATGTCTTTTGCCACGGAAACATAGAAATTAAACCCCAGAATAATGAGGATCGCGATCAACAATGTGATTGCCAGACTGATATAAATACCTTTCCCGGTCTGTGGTACGAGCAAATACGGCAGGATGAGCAGGATCACGGTGACCAAATACGCTACACCGGTGTACAGGGCGGAGCGTCCAGCTTTGGCATCGTTATCAGCGCGGGCTGACAGGAATTCAGACGCCGCCATGGAGAAGGCGGCGGCAATACCGGTGATCAAGCCGCTGACCGCCACCAATTGTCCGCTTTGTAAAGCAAAGGTCAAACCGGCCAGGGTGCCTGTCAGTTCCACCAGTGCGTCATTCAATCCGAGAACGATGGACCCGACATAGGACAGGAATTCTTCTTTTATCATCCCTGTCATCTCATCCTCATGCTCTTCCTCATCTTTTCCCAATTGTGCCGCGCCCGGGATAATCGTTTCAAATTCGGCATATTCCTTTGCCCCGGCAGCTTCTCCCCGTTCAAGCAGCTTGATGGAAAATGTCAAACCAAGGATCCGAACCATCAACAACAGAAAGAAGATCTTTACGTTATCAGGCTTTACATCAACATGGCTTACATTCTTCCAAAATTCATAATGCCGCATCTCAGTGTCTGCCATTTCACGCATAATATCCGCGTTATGCGGATCTTTTATCAGGTCCGCTAACTTTTGATAAAGCAGACAACTGGTCATCTCATCTTTTTGGAAGGTTATGACTTTTTTCATCTGTTCATCTGTGATCATGGCTGCTCCATTTGGAAAATAGTACATTTCAACTAATGATACCGCACCAAACCTTCGACCGTAGATAAACCACAACCGGTCATATCCGATTGATCAAAACCGGATCAATACCTGCAAACCCATCATCAACATCGGGAGTATTGGCATCAGATAAACAAATGAATATAATCCAACTGGTCAATCAAGATTGATCAACGGGTTCCGGCGATCCCAACACGCACAGGAAGGATATAAGGAATGGGTAAAAAACACAAAAACAAAGAAGAACTCAGCGGAGGATGGGAAAGCCTGCATGCCGTGATCTGGCTGCTTGGCTTGGCAGTTATTGCCTGGCAGGGTTGGTGGTGGCCCGGGATACTGGTGCTGGTTGCCATTTCCATTTTGTTTGAGGCATTCGTAAAAAAGATCGCACCCGGTTCTGTCAGGACTGTGACCGGGGAAGAGAATACCGTAACCGCTCCTGAAGTTACTCCGGTCCCGGCAATAAAGCCGGTTGAAACATCTCAACATCGAACCGACCTGCTCCCAACGACCTGTCCGAAATGCGGCGGCCCAACGCGCGGTCATGAAGTTATCTGGACCGGCCCGCAATCAGCGGACTGTCCGTTTTGTGGAACAAACCTGCCAATGAAACAGGCATAACCATACTATTTATAGAAAGGGGGACGTTATGAACCTTGTCCCTTTCACAGCGGAGCATTTTTCACTGCTGGCATCCTGGTTTAAATCTGAAGCGGAAGTCGTTCAATGGGGCGGCCCATTAATGCGATTCCCGCTGGATGAACCCCAACTGCGAAATCTGTTGGATGAGTGCGATTCAACTCCGCCCCGGCGTTTGTGTTGGATGAGTACGTATGACGGTCTGTATGTTGGTCATATTGAACTGGGTTTTGACTGGCGTAATGGAAATGCGGTGATACAACGCGTGGCAATAGATCCAGAACATCGGGGGTTGGGGTATTCAAAACAGATGATGAAACTGGCCATGGAACAGGCTTTTTCCTACCCTCAGATCGACCGTCTGGAACTGAACGTATACTCCTTCAACACAGCAGCCATAAAAGCCTATACCCGTGTGGGTTTTACGCATGAAGGCACCCGCCGCTCATCCACACTGGTGGGGAATGAACGTTGGGATACAGCCATCATGGCCATCCTGCGTAAGGAGTATTTTCCAGGCAGTAAATAGCCGGAAAAGATTTCAGGGAGGAATCATGTCAGAAAAGATTAAAGTACAACTTGGAAACGTGCAGAAAACCCTGTTATTGCCCCTCTGGGGAAGGGCTGTAGAAACCCATAAAACCAAACCGTTGCTGGTGGATGAAACAGCAGTTGAGGTGATGGGAAAGATCGACTACGATTTTTCAACGATCACTGCCGGGATCAGTCCTTTATCACAATATGCCTGGATCATGCGAAGCCGGTATACCGATCAGGTGATAAAGGATTTCTTGAACAGACATCCATCAGGAACGATCATCAATATCGGATGTGGTCTAGACACCACGTTTGACCGGGTGGACAATGGATCTCTCCGCTGGTACGACCTTGATCTGCCGGATACGATAAACCTGCGAAAACAGTTCATTCCCGAAACCAATCGCCGCACTTGCATAGCCACATCCTTTCTTGATGAAGGTTGGCTGGACCTAATTACAGTCAAGGATGGTATCTTATTTGTCTCCGCCGGTGTGTTTTACTATTTCGAAGAGACCGAGGTCAAAGGTTTCTTCACCCGTCTTGCGAAGAAATTCCCGGGGTGTGAATTGCTTTTTGATGCAAGTTCAGCTTTTGGTATAAAAACCGCCAACGAACTGGTGATTAAACGTGGTGGAATGGATGAGAAATCATTCCTGGTATGGGGTTTGGAAAAATCGGAAGACCTGGAGAAATGGGATTCACGGTACAAAATCATTGAAACATTGTATTATTTCCGGGGTAATCGAAAAATATTACCATTGAATGTTTGGTTGATCGGATTATTCTCCGACAGCCGAAATATTCAATATATGGTTCATATGCAACTGTCTTAGAGACATCTCCGGAAACGGCTATGACTTTCTGCATTCAAACACCTGGATTGGTCATTACAAATGAAAATCCTAATTCTCTCCTCCAGCTTCAGGAAAACGGGCAATACCCATCGCATAACGAACCTGTTGTCACGTAGCATCCAACGGGAAGCAACTCGGTGGAATGTCACTCCGGAGATCAGATCCATAAATTTGTCCGAACTTGACCTCACCTACTGCCATGGATGCCGTGTGTGTTTTGACCGGGGAGAGACCTTTTGCCCGTACTGGAAGGAAATCGCTCCGGTAAAAGATGCCCTTGAAGACGCCGATTTCTGGATCATGTCCAGTCCAGTCTATGTGGAAGATGTCAGCGGGGTTATGAAGGTTTTTCTGGAACGCATGGCACATGTCAACCACAGGCCGGAATTTGCCGGTAAATATGCGTTTCTTGTGACCACATCCGGTTCGGGCTCCAGTGGACATGCCGGCCGGACCATGGCATCCACATTACGCGCCTGGGGAGTCAAGGTCATCGGCCTGAAGGATTTCGTCGCCGGCAGCCTCTCATCAGAAGAAGAGTTGGCCGGGAAGTATCAAGAGACTCTGAATAAGATCGCAGATAAAATCGTGGACACATATCAAAAAAGGAAAGAATACAAACCCTCTTTCATTTCCCTGATCTTCTTCGCAGTGCAACAAAAGCTATGGCAAAGGAATACACAGAACAACCTTGATTCTCACTACTGGGAATCAAAAGGTTGGTTGGAACCCGGCGTTACTTTTTATATTCCCCATAACACAAATCCAATGATACTGCTTTTCGCCCGGCTGGCAGGGTCTTTGATCGCCCTGTTCTTTGAGTAATATCCATTTCAATCAGAATAGGCTTTTAACCAACCGTCATAATACCCGGTATTCAACCGCCAGATCTCTTCCATCCTGCTGGGAGCAAAGAGATCATCTTTTATGGCTACGGATAATTTATCGTAATAAGCGGCGAGGTTCGGGTCAGATATCCGGTTCATACCTTCCTGCAGGGTTTCCAGATAACCTTCCGGAATTGCCCGTCGAAAATGCCCGATCTGCCAGGTTTTCTCACCGGCAATGGGTAAACGGGCCAGAAGAGCATCCGGCAACGCGAGTTTGTCGACCACATGGTAATATGGGCCACCCTGGTATCCCATCATGCCAATGGCATCCAGGACTTCAACTTTAAAATTATTGTTATATCGCTGCCAACCCCGTTCATTCCACGGAAAATCCGGGAAAGGTTTGGCCAGTGTGTAGTTGAGAAGCCCGCGATCCGCGTAATATGAACCACGTTCATCCACCACACCGGAAGCCGGTAACTGCGCAGCGCGGTATGAGGCATCGCTTGCCAGAGGATTAACACCGAATGCCAGGCCAAGTCCACACAGGGCTGCAGCCAACCCTGTGAGCATTTCTCTTTTCAAACCAAACCGGGCAATGATAATAACAGCCATAAAGAATGGAGCAGAAAAAAAACGTCCGCTCATAAAATCGCCGCCGATGCGGATGATATACCCCAGATACAACAAAATGCCAGCCAGTTCCGGTAAGAACTTCCATTTTCGTCCGGCTATGACTGCGATAATAGTGAACATGATTACCAGCAGGGTCAAAGGATCAAAGTTAAATGTAGCAAGGTAATAAACAAGACCCTGCCAGAAAAGTATGCCCTGCGCGATACCGGTATGGATTTTGGCGTAATATGTGTTCGGAAAAGGAAACCCGTAATAAAAAAGCGAAAAAAGTTCCCACAAAACAACCGGAAGCACACCCAGGGCGGCAAAACCGACGGCTTTCCACGAGCGGGCTTTCCAGAGAAGCCATGCCAACATGGGAGCATATAACAAAACAATATCCAACCGGTTCAATACGCCCAGACTTGCGATTAATGTCAATTCACCGATGACGACAGGCTGTCCGGTTTTCTTTTCATCCTGCAACCGGTAATACCTCACGAAGAACCAGGCAAGGATCAGGTAGGTCAGGGATTCTTCCAGACCGGAGGTAGCATAATCGGTGAAGGCACGGGAGAAGGTTAATATAAGCACTCCGGCAACAGCCGCCCACCATTCCCGGGCGATACGCCGGGCAAACAACCAGACAGCACCGGCGGAACAGAGGATCGACAGGATGATCACCGTCCAGGGAAGACGGGCTGCCAGGAAAAAACGTCCAAACACACCGGTAACCACGGCATAAACACCGGAAACCAGAAAGAACCATAGCGGATGTGTGTATGCCTGAACCCGTTCGCCCAGGTTATATACCGGACCGTATCCATGCAGGAAATTCTCAACAACGCGGAAGGAAATATATGCGTCGTCCGAGATCCATGCGGTACGAATAACTACGAACAGAAAAACCAGAACAGCCAGGCTTACAAAGAGATGTTCCTGCCGGAATTCAATCCGGGTTTCCTGTGATTTTCGGTCCATTTTCATCAGATGATCCTTCCGGTCTGAATTGTACACTGCCACAGGAAAAACCAGAAGTGAACGAATCATTTTACAGGCCAGCCGCTATAATGAAAATGAGGCTTCTAATGGAAGATCGTGCCCCGTTTATTGAAGAACGGATAGAAATGGTTCAAAGGCAGATCGAGGCGCGTGGTTTGCGTAATACCCGCCTGTTGGATGCTCTCCGCCGGCTACCACGCCACGAATTTGTAAGACCGGGGGATGAAGAATACGCCTATTATGACGAACCATTATCAATTGGTTATGGGCAGACCATATCGCAACCTTATATCACCGCATTGATGACTTCCCTGGCGTCCCTGGATGGAAATGAATCGGTACTTGAAATAGGAACCGGGTCAGGGTACCAGGCAGCATTACTGGGATTGCTATCGAGACGGGTCATCAGCATGGAACGCATCCCCGAATTGGCTGACCGCGCCAGAAAGGTCCTTGGAAAACTTAGAATCTCCAATGTAGAGGTGATCACCGCCGACGGCACACCGGGATACCCGGAATTTTCGCCGTACGAAGCCATTTTGGTCACCGCGGGGGCGCCATCTGTCCCGCAAGCTCTGCTCGATCAATTATCAGATGGCGGGCGGTTGGTCATTCCGGTGGGTTCACGCAGTGTACAAAACCTTCAAGTCTGGGAAAGGACCGGCAGCCGTTTTGATCAGGAGAATATATTGCCGGTGGTTTTTGTCCCGCTTTTAGGCGAGTTTGGATGGAAGGTGCCTACATGAACAGATTTCCAAAACTCATATGCCTGTTGGTCCTGATTCTGTCTGCCTGCTCAATCCGGACAACCCGCAGAACTGCCCTGCCGACAGTGGCAATCCCTCCGGCCATCCTTACGCAGACTACAACCTCCACACCTCTTCCAATTGACACCCCCACTCCGATTCCCAGTCCAACAGAAATCCCGCCTATCGGCACATCAACACCAGTTCCAACACCGCAACCTGTCCCGATGCTCAAGCATGTAGTGATCCTGATTTTTGAGAACAGGGAATTCGGCTTTGTTATAGGCAATCCACAAATGCCCAATTACAACCGTCTGGCAAAAGAAAACACCCTGTTCACACAACAATTTGCCATCATGCATCCCAGTCTGCCCAATTACCTGGCGTTGATCGGAGGGGATACCTTTGGTATAACCAGGAATTGTGAGGATTGCTTCATTGATGCGCGCAGTCTGGTGGATGAGATAGAAGACGCCGGGTTAACCTGGAAAACCTATCAGGAGGATTTCCCCCGGCCATGTTTTCTGGGCAGTTCTCATATTTATGCCCAAAAGCATAATCCTTTTATTTATTTCGATTCCGTTCGCCTGGACAAAGAACGTTGTGAGTCCCATATTGTCAACCTTAATGAGCT
>CAYRHB010000092.1:0-15222 GCA_964424035.1 uncultured Leptolinea sp. | reverse complement strand
ATCCCGCCTGCCTGTCATGTCCACCTGTCATGCTGAACGCAGTGAAGCATCCCGCCCGGCATGCAGCCTTTTCAGAACACCCTTCACGGCCAGAACCGTACGCTCCACATCACCGGCGGTTATCTGCCAGTTGCAGACAGAGACGCGCATGCAGCGTTTTCACTGCCAGGTGGTCCCCTACCTTTTGCGGATTAATTCATACCCTTTTTCGACTACCTGGTTGAGACCCGGATTCGTGCAGAGCCAGCGGTAAACATTCGCCAGCGCTTTCGGGTTGACCAGTTCGACAGTGCCCGGTCTCATGGCGATCTGTTCGGACAGGTGCAGCTTGAAGGATGTATAGGTATGGCTTACCCAGTCATCCAGCTTTTCTCCTTTAATAACAGATTCCGCTGCCTGCCTGTCAATGCCACCCAGATCGACCCAGTGGTAATTGTGTTCATGTGCCCAGCGCATGATGTACCAGTACATACCTTCATTGATATAGCAATTGTTGTGACCTTCCGTCCACCCCACCCGGTAAATATGCAGTGTGTTTCCGAACGTGATGGTGATGATGGATGCCACTGGAATATGGTCTATCCTGCCTATGAAGAGATGCAGCCATCCCCGGGGCATGAAATGGTCCCAGAGAAGTTCGAAAAAATCCCGGCACTGGATACCGAATTGTCTTTTTTCCGCAATTTCCTGGTGCAACGCGTAGAAGATGTCGAGCTCAGACCGGTCCGGCGTTTCATAGCAGGTCAATCCCCTTGATTCGGACTGGCGGAATCGCAGCCTTTTCCCTTTCTTGATCTGGCGGAGGATATCCTCGGGCTCTACGGAGACATCAATGATGATGGTCGCAGAAGATTCCAGATCCCCCTGTGAGCTGGATTTGTTCCCCTGCCCGATGAGCCTGTCGTATAAATTCCAACAATTCATGTGAGGCTGCAGGAACAATATAAAGGGAGTGTTTTGAAAATGGTCTTTCAACGCGTCCAGGATCACCTGACCCTGCTCATCGCGGTCCTGTTCATAGAGGGGTCCGAAGGGCAATTGCAGCAGAAATACCAGGCCAAGGCATTTCTTGTACATCACCTGCGCGCCGCCGCAAATATCACCGGCCGGTGACCGCAGGATAAACCGGAGGGCATTCCAGCCCTGGCATTGCTTTACCTGAGCCCAGGCGCTGGTCTGGAAGAAACTGCCCGCCTCTGAGCCCAGCACGTATTGGTCCCAATCCGGATTATGCTCACAATGATCGATACGCAGGTCAATACCTTTCATACGCTTTCCCACTAAAGATATTTTCTGCGATGTATCAATAAAAGTAGATACAATCAGTATAATTTGTCTGGCAAAAAAATCAACCACTCTCCGGTTTAACCGATGTGCGAATAAATGACAGAAGTGTTTTCACATTGTCTTGATCGAATTGCGACAGGGGATTGGATCAGGTTATTCCGGTAAATGTGTCACGAAGTTCCACCCCGTAAAAATTCATACAAACTGGAAATATAAAGGAAAGCGGTTAAAATCGGACACGATTGTGAAGAACACCTGATGATCCTTTCCTTCCAGATGATATCGTCAGGAAATTCTATTACCGGGAAATTGCTTTGGATACCAACACTGCTTCAACCTGGCTGGAAATCGACCGTTCGATCATACGTGAGAATACCCGCATTTTATGCCGGCACGCCGGTGTTCTGGTGATGGCCGTGACCAAAGGGAATGCCTATGGTCACGGGGCAGGCGAGGTTGCCCGTGCCGCGGTGGAAGGCGGGGCGCAATGGGTGGGAGTTGCCCGCCTGGAAGAAGCCCGGGTCGTGCGGGAAGCTGGAGTTACCGTGCCCATCCTGGTGCTTGGTTTTGTACATCCCCTGCGTGCTGCCGAGATCCACGAACTTCAGGCCACGGTGCCGGCATTTGACCTGGATATGGCTACGGCTCTGTCAGACCAGGCTGTAAAGATTGGATGCAAAATACCGGTGCATGTAAAAGTTGATTCCGGGATGCGCCGTCTGGGGACTTTCGCCGAGACGGGAAAAGACTTCTTCCTCGAGCTGATGAAACTGCCCGGCTTGCAGATCACCGGATTGTTCACCCACTTTCCCATTCTGGACGAAGTCAGGCACCCCACAACCTACATCCAACTCGCGCGGTTCAAAAAACTGGTCGCCGAACTGGATGAAGCCGGTATTAACCGCGGATTGGTCCACGGGATCACCTCGGCCGGTTTATTGTATCTGCCTGAAGCCCGGTTCGACATGGTCCGCACCGGTATTGCCGTGGTCGGATTGCAATCCACGGCGGATATGCCGCAATTTGACGGCATCCGTCCGGCCATGGCCTGGAAAACGCAGATCATATCCATCAAGACCATCCCGGCTGGTGAGGGGGTCGGCTATAACCACCGCTATTTCACGAAAGCAGCCGAACGCATCGGCGTGATCGCCGCCGGTTATGGTGACGGTGTGAGGCGCCGTCTCGGGAATTTTGTGCTGGTTGGCGGAAAACGGGTCAATGTGGTGGGCGGTATGTGCATGGACCAGTGCATGGTCAACCTGGATGAGGTGCCGGATGCCAGGGTTGGCGACGAGGTTGTACTGATCGGCCGGCAGGGCGACGCGGTGATCACCGCGGAAGAGATCGCGGCCAACTGGAATACCACAAATTACGAAGTGGTCACGGGAATCCGCGGCCGTGTACAGCGGTACTATATCTGACCACAGTGTAGTTTATGGTCAGCATATGATTAAGGATGTTTGAATAATGGTATTTTCTAACACTCATTCGCCGTCATTGATGCCGGTACTCCGAATGGAAAATGTGACCATCCGGTCAAAAAACCGCCTGTGTTTTGGCGGGACGAACTGGGGCATCGGGGAGAATGAGCAATGGGCGCTGATCGGTCCGACCGGCGCGGGTAAATCTATTTTTGTTAAAGCGCTGAGCGGACATTTGCCGGTGGTGCAGGGGCAGATTGTTAATTATTTTGACGGCACCCCGGAAGGCCGCCCCTACCTGAACCGCGGAGAAATCATCCTGGTTTCGGCTGAAACCCAGCGTGATGTTTTACAGCAGCATGCCGCGTTCCATCAGGCACGCTGGCAGAGCATACAGGGCGATGATATTCCGACTGTGGCCGCTTACTTCCACGGACCGGATGTGGATGACCGCGTTACCTGTGAATCGGATAATCAGGCAACGGATGAGGCAACTCAGGCTATCCGCCAGGCAGGGGCTGTCGAGCTGCTGGGGATCAACCATTTGCTGGAACGCAAGCTCATCCACCTCTCGAACGGGGAAGGCCGCAAGGTGTTGCTGGCACATGCCCTGATGCAGTCTCCCCGTTTATTGATCCTCGATGATCCTTTCAGCGGACTGGATGCCGAATCCCGGAAAACGTTGATTTCAAGTCTGGCAACCATTCTGGAAAGCCGGCAGCAAAAACTTTTGATCGTTGTTTCACGTGAGGAAGAGATCCCGGAAGGCATCACGCATGTACTGGGAATCGCGGACCATCAGATCGTGACACAGGGTCCAAAAGCTGAGGTGTGCGCATCAGCTTTCGCCCGGAGTGTTTTCAAAGCCAGTCCCGTCCCTGATGCAGAGGAAATCCGGCTGCCGGTTGCGGAATGGTCTGCCCTTCCGCCCGGAACACCGCTGATTGAATTTCACAAGGTACGCGTGAAATATCAGGGCGTGCAGGTATTGAAAGACATCACCTGGACCATGCGGCAGGGAGAGCACTGGGCTATCCGTGGACCGAACGGCGCGGGCAAATCCACCTTGCTGAGCCTGATCCTGGCAGACAATCCTCAAGCGTATGCCAACAACGTGAAGATCTTCGGACGGCAGCGCGGAAGCGGGGAAAGCATCTGGGATATCAAGCGGCACATCGGGTGGGTGGCACCCGAGATCCACATGTATTACCCCAACCGGGTGGACTGCCGGGCGGTTGTCTGTTCGGGGTTTTTCGACTCGGTCGGTCTTTACCAGACTGTTACCCCGGCACAGACAGACACGGCAGACCAGTGGATGCGGGTTCTGGATATTATCAGACTGGCCGGGCGACCTTTCCAGGAGACTTCGATCGGTGAACAGCGGTTGGTATTGCTGGCCAGGGCGCTGGTTAAACAGCCGCGGTTGCTGATATTGGATGAACCCTGTCAGGGATTGGATGGTTTTCACCGGGCGCGCATTTTACATATTCTGGATGAATTACTCGTGCAGGCACCCGTCAGCCTGTTGTACGTCACGCATCACCTGGACGACCTTCCGCGGGCGGTTACGCATGTTTTACACCTGGAACAGGGCCGCATGCGGGATATGGAATGATGGTGAAATCTGCCAGTCGGAAACCACTGCAAAAAAAGCTGAGAATCCTGTTTGTCTGTGGGCGCAATCAATGGCGTAGTCCAACGGCGGAGCGCACCTATCGAAATGATCCAAGGGTTGAAGCCCGGTCGGCGGGAGTGAGTGATAAGAGCCGGCACACCATTTCACGCACGGATATCGAATGGGCAAATTTGATCCTGGTTATGGAGAGTGGATATAAGAACTGGATAGCAAGTCGGTTCCGCGATGTTCCACCACCAAAAATCGTGGACCTCGATATTCCGGACGAATATGAATATATGGATGAAGAATTGATCCAACTCATTAAGCAGGGTGTTGAATTCTTCCTTCAGGGATAAATTCACCATCCCATCCAGTTTTTATGGTTTTACCAGATCAGTGAACAACCCAGTTTCGAAATAACATTGACCTCTTCCGGTTTGCTGTATTTTCCCCGGAAAGACATATGCAATCCCTGATTCGTAACGGCGATATGTGGATCAGTTGCCGCATGACTGCCTTTCAGGGGATTGGTTTGCATCCAGACTCTCAGATGACGCAAACGCTCCCCGGTGAACCATGATTTTGCGGCTGTGATGTCATTTGTAACAATGGAAAATTGGTTATCCAGACCAAATTCACTTCCCGGAAGAATTTTGGCTTTGTTAAAATCAGGCAGGTCAGAGATGTTAATTTCCAATAAATTCAGGTAGCGTTTATACACCAGACGAACGGCTGCTCCGAATATGCCCCCTGGAATTTTATCCGGTTTGAAGCGGCCGGCAGGTATGATGATAATAAATCCAAGTAACGATTGAGTTTTAATTGAATACCAGAGGGTATACGGTGAATTATCGTTGGTTGTAACAAAAGCGATGCGCCAGGGGATTCCATCTGTTTCTCCATTCCTTTCCACCCGGATCTGTCCATTCAGAGATAATGTGATGGATGAAGGACGATCTTGATTTATAAATGTAACAATTTTCCGCGCCAATTTATCTTTCGGGTTCTTCAGTGATGTGGTGTATTTCGTAAGCGGGATCACATCGCCGGATTTAAGAGCAAACACCACATTATATGTTGTTGAGTCAGAATCTGATGAAGCGAGCACTGAAACAGTGTGAATGTCATCAAATGAAAATTCAAACTGTTCCTTTCGCAATATCCGTGTCCTGATCAGTGTGACTTTCCGGAGGTCTTGATCAAGCGTACAGGAAACCCATTCAAAGGTAGCCAGACCTACTGGAAAAACGATCAGTAGGAGTGAAGCGACCAGACGTGCCTGTTCTACCAAAATGATCACTCCAAGATCGACAATACAAAGGAGGATCATTACCAGGAAAGTGAACCAGGGAACCAGGCGTATTGTCCATTGACGGTTGGAAGGATATTCCGAGTTCATGCAACTCTCCTGAAATTTGGATGGAATGAGATCATTCTTATTCCTGCATTGTATCCATAAAACTTATGGAAGGATCATTCACAAAAGGCAGATTGGATCTGACAGGGCAGGTCTTTCCACCAGATTTGCCATATATTATGGTTCGTTTCTTTGGATTTTTTGAAGCTAATGTCAAAATTTTTTGGACAACTGATTTTCCCTATGTCGATTGTAATCAGTTTTTTTTGTAGTTCTCAATGTTTCTGTTAAGGTTGTGTTAATGCGTTGTTTGAGATGTTCGCCGGTCTGCGGATCGATGCATATGAAGGCAGGTACGCACGATTATATTTACCAGAGAATGATGCAGAGAAATCCATTTTTTGGATTAACAGGAATTTTGAAGGCGGAAAACGAACATACCGGTTTAATCCGGCCAGACAAATACCTTTCTTGCCCTATACTAAAAGATACATTAGTATATAATAATAATTAACCAATAGACAATTATTTATGATGGGGTCGAGAAATCAGAATGAAAGATCAAACCAATAAACAATTCTGGCAGCGCATGGCAAAGTTATATGCACCATTCATGAAGAGCGCAGATGTTTTGTATGACGAGATCAGCAGTTGTTGCCAGTTTTACCTGACACGGGAAATGGATGTGTTGGAACTGGCTTGCGGCAGTGGTCAACTGACCTTCCGATTAGCCGGTTATGCCAGGCAGTGGGAAGCGACGGATTTTTCCGAAAAAATGGTCGCCGAGGCGGAGAAACGCTTCCATCCAACAAATCTGACCTTCGCCGTACGTGACGCAACATTGTTGCCCTATCCAGCTTCGTCATTTGATGCCGTGCTCATCGCCAATGCCCTGCATATCATGCCGGAGCCAAACCAGGCGATTTCTGAGATTTACCGCGTGTTGAAACCCGACGGACTGCTGCTGGCTCCAACATTTATCTGGGGGACCGAATTACGACAGAATGCGAGTGAGTGGGTAATGGGGTTGACCGGTTTTCATGTTTTCCATAAATGGGATGCAAGGGAGTTTCTGGCTTATGTGGAAACCAATGGTTTCCGTGTGCAGGAAAACCGCATCCTGGGCAGCAGCGTCCGTCCTTTGTGCTGCCTGATCGCCCGTAAGGCATCAAATTTTGGTTCGAAAAATTTCATGAATTAAAGGAGCGATATATTCATGGCACATGCAGAGATCAAAGAAGCATATAAACTACTGGGACATGGTGCGACATTTTATGATGGCATGATCACCTGCTCGACACTTTCGGGGAAAGCTGTGTGCAAACTGGTGTGGGATATGGATAGTGAGGACAATGCTCGTTATATTCAGGCAGCTCTGGCCGGGATTCCGGAAGATTTTACCGGCACCCTTCTAGAAGTGCCTGTGGGTACCGGTGTGCTGACCATACCGGTTTACCGCAAACTGAGAAATGCGGAAATAACCTGTCTGGATTATTCGCCGGATATGATGGCCGTGGCACAAAAACGGGCGGCGATGATCGACCTGTCGCATGTTCGCTTTTTGCAGGGAGATGTCGGTGCGCTTCAGTTTGACGACGCGTATTTTGATATTGTCCTCTCCATGAACGGATTTCATGCCTTCCCTGACAAAGAAGCCGCATTCAGAGAAACCTGGCGGGTACTTAAACCTGGTGGCGTATTTTGTGGCTGCTTTTATATTCAGGGAGAAACCCGGCGGACAGACTGGTTCATCCGGAATTATTACCAATGGAGGGAGTATTTCACCCCGCCTTATGAAACAGCGGAAAGCCTTAAACAACGACTCGACGCGTTATATACCAGCGTGTCATTGATAGTGGTGAAATCGATGGCCTGTTTCTGCTGCCGCAAGGAAAAGCTTGACCTGAAAGCAGGGGTGGAATGATTAAAAAATTTTTCCAGAATACATGCAAACCGGAAGGCTGGCTGGGACGTATTATGCTGCGTGGAATGAACAGCGGGCATGCACCATTGGCAAACTGGGGATTGTCCATGGTTCATCCCGCAACGAATGCCCATGTGCTGGATATAGGCTGCGGTGGGGGAGCCAATATCGCAAAACTGCTGCACCTTTGCCCCCTGGGGGTTGTGGACGGGATCGATTATTCGGCTGAAAGCGTGGCATTCAGCCGCCGGGTCAACGCGGACAGTCTCGGGACACGCTGTGATATCCGCAAGGGAGATGTAAGCGCGCTGCCTTATGATGCCGGGAAATATGATCTTGTAACTGCTTTTGAAACGGTGTACTTTTGGCCGGGCCTGGATGCAGCTTTTGCCGAAATCTGGCGGGTGCTAAAACCTGGAGGGCAATTATTGATCGTCTGTGAGTTGGATGATGAATCAGATACCACCTGGACCGGACTCATCGACGGATTGACTGTCTATTCGGGAGAGAATCTGGCAGAAAGAGTGGAAATGGCCGGTTTTGAGTCTGTTATTCTGGCAAAACATAAAAAGGGTTGGATATGTGTGCGGGCTATTAAAGGTGATGTGGAAATAGCGGAATGATCCCACATTAAGATAATGGATTATCAATAATTCAATCAATCACGCAGGTGGCTGTAGGTTCTGGTAAATGCGCTGGCTCATTATGGTTTAATGAATTAATATGGTTCAATCACACAGCACGAAACTCTCTTATATATGCTGTGATTTCAAGGGCAGGAGTTGATCTCATGGAACCACGCATGGAAGTATTGGAGTCAAAGAAACTGGTTGGCATGCGGATGAAAATGTCACTGGCGAAAAATCTAACCGGTGAATTATGGCGGAATTTCATGCCGCGCCGGAAAGAAATCCAAAATTCCCTGACATCTGATCTTTACTCATTACAGGTATATGGCTGGCCGGCAGATTTCAGCAATGTGCACAAAACCTTTGAAAAATGGGCTCTGGTTGAGGTGACGGATTTTGAACATGTCCCTGAGGGGATGGAGGCATTCACCCTGCCCGGAGGCCTCTACGCGGTTTTCGCGTATAAAGGCTCCAGCTCCGATCCGCGTATTTTCCAGTATATCTTCGGTACCTGGCTGCCGGGTTGCGCCTACCGGCTGGATAACCGGCCGCATTTTGAAGTGCTGGGAAACAAATACAGAAACAACGATCCGGAATCGGAAGAGGATATCTGGATACCTGTTGCACCGAGATAAAATGTCTAGTACGGGTCCGGTTCTTCCCGGTAGAACCATTGAAAGATAGATGAATATATTCTGGCAATCAAAATCTGTTATCGGGTATAAATGGATATCTGGATTTGCATACCAGAAGCATGCTGCTGAAGGAGGAAATGATGATTGCGCATTGCGGCATCCTGTGTAATGAATGTCCTTCCTACAGGGGGACGATCACCGGTGACGAGACGCTGCTCGCGAAAATGAACGATGAATTTGGCGACGGGGAAACCGATGCCATTGATTTTGTCTGTCTGGGTTGTCGGTATACAGACCTGAAACTGATCGCCTCCGATTGTGCCAGATGCGCGATCCGTTCGTGCGCGCTGGACAGGGGCGTGGATTTCTGCGCGACATGCAGTGACTATCTGACTTGCGAAACGGTCAGCCCTTACCGCGGTGACGGTACATCGCCCCGCGATAAAATGAACGCTTTCCTGCGTGCCAAATACCTCCGGGCAAGCGGTAGATGAGTTTTCACCAGGTCTGTTGACAATGATCCATATATCGGCAAATAACCATCTCCATCCTGTCGGTATCAACGTCGGGAAACACAAACATCTAATAAAGGTCATCGTGCCGGAGCTGTGATGTTTACATGTTGGAGAGTTTCGTCAAAATTGGCAGTTTCACCGAGTTTGTTTTTCTACTATAATGGTTGAAAATAGGAAATTAAACCAATCTGGTTGAAAATGAACTATCTTGTCCTGATCGCTGATATTGTGGCATCAAAACAAATTCCACTGCGGGAAAAAACCCAGGAGGAATTGAAAATCGTTTTGCAAATCCTTAATGAGAGAAACATCCACCGGGTATCACCTTATACCATTACGCTGGGTGATGAGTTCCAGGCGGTGTTTTCCAACGCTGACCATTTTTTCCATGACGCGATACAGGTGCTGTCTGCTGTTTACCCTGTGAAGGTCAGATTCTCGTTGGGCGTGGGGAGCGTCCTCACGGAAATAAATCATTCCATGGCTATCGGGATGGATGGGCCGGCTTTCTATAACGCTCGGAGGGGAATGGATGACCTGAAAAATTCGAACAGCCTGTTCGCAATCGAAGGGATCGAAACAGGTTCTAATGCGTTGGTCAGGGAATGCCTGAACCTGGTTTCTTACAACTGCATAAACTGGAACAGGAACCGGTTGCGTGTGTTCGCCTCGTTGTATGAGAAGAAGGATATTCAACGAATTGCAACTGAACTCGGTATTTCGGATAAGGCTGTTTACAAAACCATATCTGAGGGGAATTTGACCAATATCTTCCGCCTGCTTAAAGAGATAACCCTGATCATCAACAGGAGCCTGGTATGACCCTCCCATTCCTGTTCATGATGAACATCACCATGCTGGCCCGCCTGGTGTTTTACTCGGGCGAGGGACGGCTTTCTAAAAGGCGCTGGTTGCTGCTGATAATCATCCCGTACCTCGGGTTAGGCTTATTTGAACCGGGCATCAACCTGTGGCTGCTGTTCAGTTTTGTGAGCCTGCTTAATGTCCTGACCATTTCCGGTGATCTGCGTTTTAAACAGTCGGATATGTACCGTTTTATTGTCCTCATCCTCTTTGCCGTGCTGTACAGTATCTTCTTTTCCCCAACGGTTCGCCTGGATTTCAATCGGGACGTCCTGAATCAGTTGACAGTCTGGGCGGGGTATTCCTCGTTCAGCGGAGTCATACAGCAACTGGGCGTTGAAAAGCTGTCCGTGTTGGTGTTCGGAGTACTTCTGGTATCCAATGAGATCAACCTGTTGGTGCGGGCCTGTTTCCGCATATTTGGATTGCTCCCGGTCGGAAAAGCGCAGAAAGGGGACAAATACCTGCTCAAATCCGTTGACGCGCGTGAATTGAACGCCGGGCGATTGATCGGCATTCTGGAACGCATCATCATGCTGCTGCTGGTGGCCGGCGGATCTGTCGGTTCGATCGGATTTGTGCTGGCAGCCAAAGCCTTTGCCCGCTTCCGCGACCTGGATGAGCGAGCGTTTGCCGAATATGTGCTGGTGGGCACGCTGCTTTCCACGCTACTTGCCGTGATGGCAGGTTATTTCCTTCGGGCGTTCTTGTAAACCGGCTACGGGTTTTACCACTGAGATTTTGAAATAGTTTAAATTGTCAGGTTGGAGGGAGATTCAAGTGTGAAAACGCCCGATTAAAAATATTACTAGATGGGCATTTAATAAAATTCTTGTTCTTTTCACAAACTCATCATGGAGGAATATGCAATGAAACGTCTGACCATTCCCTTTTTATTAATCACCTTTTTTCTTTTAGCTTTTTCAAAGGTCAATTTATCAATTGATGCCGACCCGATCCTGGATGCTGCTTCGACAGCCACTCAGGAACCATTGCCAACAGCCACACAATTTCCCGATGGAATCCTTTTCAGGGATGATTTTGAAAAAGAGCTTCAACCCGGCTGGATCTGGGAAAATGAGAACAAGGAGAAATGGACCATCACCGATGATGGCTGGCTTCAAATTATTGGAGAGGATTCCTCGCTTTTCTTTAGCGGTTATCAAAGTAATTTATTGTATAGGGATTTGCCTGATGGGGATTATGAAGTCATCATTCATGCTGTTCTGGATCCAACTGAGCCCAACCAGAGTTTAAACCTGATGCTTTACCAGGATAATGACAATTACATGGAGATCACCCGCGGGTATTGCGGTCCGTGTGAAAAACCCGGAAGCGGTTTCTTCATGGATTACAAAATCGCAGGCAGCTGGGGATTTTATCAACAACTGGCAGATGAGACCGATATTTATATGAAATTGGTGAACCAGAATAAAGTGATCTCCGGGTACTATGCCAAGGAGCCTGACAAATGGGTTTCTCTGGGCAAACTTGGCAATTATTACGAATTCAAAAAGGTCGGGATTGGCGTCACCAACTCGGACGGAGAACATAAAGTAAATGCTGATCTGATCACCCGGATCGATTTCATCGAGATCCGAAAAACGAAATAAAAAATCCCCCGAATGTATTTTTGCTGTCTTTATAGAAATGAGACCTATCCAACCGGTGTAGTGGGGTCAAACTCGACCGCACTGCACAAACCTGCCATGGTGTGGATGATTAAGTGTCAGAACGTGATATGCTTAAACGAGAACACTTTCAACAGACAGCAGATGCAACCGGCAGGTTGGTATCTTTTTTAACTCAATATTCACAAGGTGGCGACAGCTTCGATGTTGTCGGCTATAATCCAGACCATTGATCCTTGCGAGGGGATTTATCGGCAGGGATTGCATACTCACCACATAAATTCATATCACAGGAGATACCCATGGACTTCATCGGCGTCATCATCAGCATAAGTATCTTGATCAGCGGTTTGGTTTCTCTATTCACGGGATCTGTTATTTTATGGAAAAACGACCAGCCTGTGAGGGATATTGTTGTTGCCCGGATAATTGGTGGTTTTTATACCCTCAGCGGTTTGCTTTTCCTGGCAAATGATTTTGAATGGGAATTTGGTTATCCACTGCGTAAGATGTTGCGTCATTCAACCCTGCCGGGTTTTTTACAGGATGGTCTTACTGATATCAGCTATTGGTTCACCGATGTTCTGGAACCGGATTACTGGGTGTATGCAATCATGGCGGCAATCATTGCCTTCTTGATCACTCTTGTAGCTCCAAAAGTAAAACCGGCGGCTGAAAACGCAACACCCCTACCGGATTCTTCGGAAAGCCCGACTTCAGACAATTAATCGGTTTTAAAATACTCCTTGCTCAAAAATTACCGGCCGGTATATTTTGTGTTGATATTGCCGGGCCGGTATTTTGTGTTTCGAATAGCCAAGGGGTAGGTTGCGCTCGCATTTGAGCGCATCTTTTTTAACATAAATTAGCCCGGGTTAGATGAGTCCATCAAAGGGAGTGGACAGATTGGGGAAACTGGCGGGTAGAGATAACGCTATTATGCACATGCAACAGGAAATTCGAATCAATATTGGGATCACCCCTTATCCTTCCCTCCTCCCAAAGCTCTTTATTTTTCTATGTATTCTCTTAGTAGATCCAGAGCCTGTGTAGACTCCGGGGGTCTACCGCCTATGGAATCAGTGTTTATTTCCACCTGTTTTGGACACTCACCAACTTCCTGTTTTATTGTTTCCCGGCCAATTACCTCTCCCGTGTGAATATCTCGCAGGGTGATATCCACCATGCCCTGTAAGAGTGCGACACTTTGAGAAAAATTTGAGATCCCGGAAAAACCGTAGCTGCACGTTTTATACTTTTCAGTATAAAAATCACCAACACACACAGCTAATTCTGGTAATTGATCGTCACCTGCATGCCATGTCTCGAGAACTTCTTTATCCCATTTGTGGATTTTTCCATTTGAATCAAGAATGATCAAAGGATGTATACCTTCAGAGGAAGAATAGGCTGGAAAACTGTCAATACCCGTACCGAAGCATACAGGTTTTAGTAGATACTCCATTGGTTGAACACCGCTAATATCAGCCCCGGCAAGTAGTGTATTTTCCAAATTGACACCATTGATCAATGCGCCAGAGAGGTTAGCGCCACTCAAATTTGCATCTGAAAGATCTGTACCTCGCAAATCCGAATTAGAGAAATTGGCGCCACGCAGGTCTAAACCAGTCAATCTGGCACCCTGCAAATTTGCACCGCTGAAATTTGTCCCTGTAAGGTTGGCTTTCCTTAAATCTGTACCCGCCAAATTGGCTTCTGACAGGTCAGCATTGGATAGATTTGTATTGTCCAAAATTGTCGTTCGAAAAAGTTCATCCGAATTCCAGATTGATAGATTGCCAGATTGACTTGAAAGCAAAAAAGAACCATCACCTGACCATTGAATTGTGTCAACCGGCCATGTTTTATTACTCATTTTCAATGAGTGAAGAATTACTCCAGTCTCAACATCCCAAAAAACTATTTTCCCGCTGTCAGTCCCACCGGCGATCAATTGTCTGGTCGGTGACCATGCTATGGTTGTAAGATTGCAATTTTCACAACCTGAGGCGGTCAGGTTCTCAAAATAACCGAGATGAGTACCTGATTCCAGATCAAATAAAAATCCTTGAGATTCACCATCCGGGATAATGGTATCAAACATGGCAGCCGATCTATTATCCGGTGCCAGTTCAAGCAATTCGCCATTTACATTTGAAGGAACTGTTATCCCCGTGTCTTGAAGACCAGAATCCGCATCCCACAACTCGAGGCTATCAGTTTTCCAGCTCTTAAATACCAATGTATTGCTGTTTTTAAACCATGTCTCAGCGCTGGTAGTGCTGTATACCCGGAATGCCAGGGAATTTTCTATCGAATCCCAGATTAAAGTACTCTGATCTCCATGAATGACAAAATAGTGACCATCCGGCGAAAATTTCTCCGGGCCATAAACAAGGGATGAATATGTGTTTGCATCTGTGGGAGTCAACACATTTGTGGCCATATCGGTTATGGATATTGATCCGTCCAACCCGGATGTTTCAATAACAAATTTCTTGCCATCCGGCGAAATAACTACATTTGAAAGATTAGCGGGGATCTTATTCTTTGATGCTTCTTTTTTAGTTCTGATATCTACAACCTTTACTTTCCCGCCGTCGATAAAAGCAACAGATGCGTTGTCCAGCAGTAATTGAGGTTGACCCACGTTAGAGAAGGATTGACAAGGTTTAACACGGTCACTCAAACCGAAACTGGCATTCTGTAAGTCAGTATTACTCAGGTTCACGCCTGTCAGATCAACTCCGTCAAAATTGCGTCCATGGAGATTCTGCCCGCTCAGATCAGAACCAGGAACAATCTCAGATGTACATGACGTGAGAGACATTGATATGGATAGAGATAGTAAGGAAATGAAGATGATTGGTTTATGCATTATCTCTCCTGTGTCAAATTCCAAGAATGCTCTATTTTGTTGTCCAACCATTTCCCCTAAATCGTATGGTTGTCTTGAATAGTCCCAAGTATTGATTAGTATACATTTTTTATACCTGTGAAAGACAATGTATCAGATGAATATCGTGTTTGACTTGTTTATAAATTTGTCATCATTTCTCCGGTATTCAGAAAATTAATCAGCAATATGTTGTATTTACTTACTAACCCGGAATAGATGCGCCTTTCAAACCTGGTGGCAGGACGGGAAAACCAGTTGGAAATGAAAACGCTATAATGGAAGCGTTACGGGGAATTATTTTAAGCGATTTACAGAAGCAGGCGGACTACCCCACCCATAAGCTGGTTATTTGCATTGTTTTGCTTTTTTTTTTTCAAAAATACCATTGGTAACCATCCCCTAAAATAGTACCAGCGAAAAGTGGAAACTTCTGGCAAAA
>CAYRHB010000091.1:7938-15760 GCA_964424035.1 uncultured Leptolinea sp. | reverse complement strand
CCCCCCCCCCCCCCCCCCCCCCCCCCCCCCCCCCCCCCCCCCCCCCCCCCACCATCCCCACCCCCCCCCCCCCCCCACCCCCCCTCTTTCCCTACACGACGCTCTTCCGATCTGGTTGGCACAAAGAATAGGAGCATGGTGAAGACATCAGAATAATAAATAGGAATACCGGTCAGCAGGAACAACATTGGACCGATGTAATAGATCATCTTTTGAAGCCCGAAGAACCAGTACAACACACCATCCAGGTAAATGAGACGCTGCATGAAACTCAATCCGGGCAATTTCAACGGATTCCATTTCTTAAGGACCTGTATATTTCCCCGGCACCAGCGGTCACGTTGGATGACATAATCGGCGAAGAAATCGGGTGAAAGACCCATGGCCAGATTCTCATTAACAAAGGTCGTGTTATATCCCCCGGCTTGCAACAGCATACTGGTAGCCATATCCTCGGTAATGGTTCCTACCGGGATCCAGCCAATATCTTCGATCGCAGATCGGCGGAAAAGGGCATTGCTGCCCACATTCAATACAGCATTGAACTGGGAACGACGTTCAAGTACCTCCCGCATGAAGAAATCCTGTTCATTGGGTATGGCCTCAAACAATTTAAGGTTGTTCTGGAAGGGATCGGGGTTATAGAAAACCTGGGGTGCCTGTACCAGAGCCATCTTCGGATCATCAAAATATCCCACCATCCTATCAAGGAAAGTGGTTTTGGTGATCATATCAGCGTCAAGGACAGCGAACAACTCGCCGCTCGCATAGTTTTGCAGGCAGCTGTTCAGGTTCCCCGCTTTGGCATGGGTATGTTCATCACGTATCGCCCAGATGGCTCCATATTCTTCCGCCAGATCCCGGACCTCTTCCCTTCTGCCATCATCACAGATATAGACTTTGAATTTTTCCTTCGGATACTTCTGGGACGTGGCTGCTGCAACGGTATTGCGTAACACGCTGACCGGTTCATTATAGGTAGCGATCAGGATATCCACTGAAGGTACTTCATCCAGGTCAGAAAGGGATTTAACAACCGGGGTAAAGTCATTCAGGAACATCAGCCGATGGGTTGTGGATTGCACCAGTGCGACTAGCTCAGCCAGAAAAAGAAGTCCGCCCAGCACAATGCTCACAGCGTTGAACAAAGGAATGGTAAAGAGCACACGCCAGATCATGTAAACCGTTTGCAGGAATATGGCAAACCCGATAAAGTATTTCAACCTCCTGCGGTCACGGTGCGCAATGTTGGCAAACAATAGAAGCAGCAGGATCACAGCAGTCAGGGCTGCCATTTTCAGAGCTATGATTCGTAGGTCGAATGGGGATCCAAGCATGAGTGATAAGTACCTATTTCAACCGGTTTTGAAGATTGGATAACATGTAGATCACCAGTACGACTAGAAATACAGATATGGTGACAAAAAGAGGCCGGTGTTCCAGAGCCCAGGTTTCGAAGTCCGCGGCAAATTGTTCGTATTCGGTCTTTTCCAATAGTTCAGATGGGATGGCATTTGTTTCTTCATCGCCATATGAATTTGCCGGCGTCATCTTACCGGACACCAATTTCACAGGCAAACTGACCTTCTTTTCAGTCCCATTTTCGACGGAAGTGAATACCACAGAGATCACCTCATCGACCGAACCGACCGGAATGGTCAAAACCCCACTCATATCCATGGACAAACCGGGATTGCTCAGGGTTTCCACTTTCCAGGAGCCTTCAACTTTCTCATCTTCAAAACCGATTCTCACAGTGTATGTTTCCAGGTGCTCACCAGAATCGGGAATTCGAATGACCACTTCTCCATCAATTGCTACAGGAACCTCATCGCTCCGCAGTACTTCAAAAGTATCAAAATAAAAAACTCTCGGATAATCATTGTTCAGGGCAATGCCAATGGCATAGGATTCTATGGACCGGGTTTGGAGTATTTGATCGCCGCGGGCTGTGTTCCATTCCGGCACAGAGAAACTTCCCAGAGGGATCACTACTTTTCCTGTAAATTGCGCGGGGATGACAAGGTTGCCATACTGGCATTGGCTTTGAATATACGCCCCATCCTTCCCCGACAATAAGAATGGCATACCTGAGGCGACCGACCAGTATTCGTTGTACGCTTCTTTAAAATTGAAAGTCAACCAGAGAACATCATCGGATGGATTACTGATCCAGAATGACACTCCGGCCGCATCTGTCCAATTTCGGCTGAATAATGGAAGGGAATGGTAGATTGAACCGCTTTTCTGCCCATCATATGGATTGGGTCCAAGTACTTTAATCCGCATGGCATTTCCGGAACCGTCAGCCTGGGTGTTTTCAAGAGATATTTCAAGTTGCGCTCCATCTTCCCAGTCAGCATATGCTTTTTCCAATTGGTAGGTACTTACATAGCTTTCAAAATTATCCGAGAAGATCGCTTTCTCCGGATAAACAGGATGATCAAAGCCTGCAATGGCAAAAAAGCATACGAGAACTGCCAAGAGGAAAAGCGCCATCTTTAACAGCCTTATATTAAAGGTTGTGGTAGTTCTTTTCAATTCTTCTTGTCCTTGTAAAAATATGCATTGTTGCAGACAACTATAATCAGCCACAATTTTATTAAACGGGTTTCAATAAGTATGACTTAAACATGGCATGATTCGGAGTTTTTATATCCATTTTTCACGGAATATTTACCCGATTATTACGTTAAGCATAGATCATCCACGCCCTGTGAGCCAGCGCTCCAACTGTCCGATTGAATTCTCAATCCGGCGCGGGTTGACAGCAGCCTGCATCGAGGCGCCATTAAGAATCAGAATTATGGTCGTAACAACCTGCTCCGGATCCAGGTAATTTGGCCAGTGCCCCTGACGAATACCGGTTTGCAGCAATATCTCAAGCTTTTTTCGCCAGGTTGTTTCCAATTCGTCATACTTTCCGGTGTTAGATATTCGCGCAGTCCTCAATTGGATCTCTGCGAAAACTGTGAACAAACCGGGCTCATCCCGCATCTGACGGTACAAACGGGTCAGGTAGGCATGAAGCTGGTCGCGGGGTGTTCCGGGAGCATCAACAGAAAGTAATCCCAGGCGGTCAAATACATAGTCCACAACCGCATCGATCAGGGTTTCTTTTGTGGAAAAGTAGTGGTAAACCGTGGCAGGGTTAATCTGCACCAGGGCTGCCACATCCCGCATACGCAAACCTTCAAATCCTTTCCGGGCAATGATGTCACAGGCAGCGACAACAAGTTCAATATGGCGATCCATCCGTAAATCCTCCATCAAACGTTTGTTTGATAATACAATTCCAAAAGGCATTTGTCAATCAACTGTTTGATTAAACCTATCCATTTTTAACCATGAATGACGCTTGCATACTATAATCATTTCAACACAAATACCTATATCCCGACTAATTTCAAGGAGCCTTAGCGTATGTCAACCAGCAAGAAAGTTCGTGTTGCCATTATTGGCGTCGGAAATTGCGCCTCTTCCTTTGTTCAGGGTGTGCAGTTTTATCGAAGTGCCAAGGAAACGGAACGGGTCCCCGGCTTGATGCATGTCAATCTGGGTGGATACCATATCAGCGATATTGAATTCACCGCTGCTTTTGATGTGGTGGATACCAAGGTCGGTAAAGATCTTTCAGAAGCAATTTTTGCCTATCCCAATAACACCTTCAAATTCTCTGATGTCCCCAATTTGAACGTACCGGTTCATCGCGGGATGACCCATGACGGCCTCGGGAAATACCTATCCCAGATCCTCACGAAAGCCCCTGGACCCACTGCTGATATCGTCAAAATCCTCAAAGATACAAAGACCGACGTGGTTGTCAGCTACCTTCCAGTCGGCTCTGAAATGGCAACCAAATGGTATGCCGAGCAAATTCTGGATGCCGGTTGCGCCATGGTAAATGCCATCCCGGTGTTCATAGCAAGTTCAGAATACTGGGGTGAACGTTTTAAACAGCGCGGTCTGCCGATCATCGGCGATGACATCAAGAGCCAGGTGGGTGCCACCATTGTTCACCGGACTCTCACCAGCCTCTTCGTTGACCGTGGTGTCAAGCTTGAACGCACCTATCAATTGAATTTCGGTGGGAACACCGACTTCATGAACATGCTGGAACGCGAACGCCTTGAATCGAAAAAGATCTCCAAGACCGGTTCCGTGCAGAGCCAGCTCCCCACTCCCCTCCCGGAAGAAGCCATTCATGTCGGTCCCAGCGACTATGTGCCGTGGTTGACAGATCGCAAATGGTGCTATATCCGCATGGAAGGCACTACATTCGGTGAGGTTCCATTGAATGTGGAAACCAAACTGGAAGTATGGGATTCTCCAAACTCTGCCGGTGTGATCATTGACGCCGTGCGCTGTGCCAAGATCGCCATTGATCGTGGCATGTCCGGTCCGTTGATCGGCCCGTCCTCATACTTCATGAAGACACCTCCGAAACAATTCCGTGATAGCGTTTGCCGCGAAATGGTGGAAGCTTTCATCCGTGGAGATGAGGCAGAAAAAGTTTAGACTATTGATTGAAGTGTAGCATAAGTTACTGGTAGAATGTAACCTATGACCACACACGACTTCATAAACCGCCGCATGTGGATAATAGGGATCGTTGTTCTTTTTGGAATTACCATCCTCTCCGCCTGCGGCGGTTCAATAATATCGGCATCCGCCCAACAACCTGAAATCGATCATACAAAAGTATTTCAGGATGCCCTGTTGACTGCCACATATGCCGTTCCCACAAATACAGCGACTCCGGAACCTCCGACAGCCACACCATCCCCGACGGTTGATCCAAATATCACACCGCCGCCATTACCTGACACATATAGATCGCAATTTCTGAAACCGCTGGATATTCCCCGTACGTACGTGGAAGATACCTGTGTCTATCTGAAAAACCGATGGGACCCCAACAAAAGCTCCCCCGGGACAATCGTGATGCCGATCATGTTCCATGGCATCGCAGCCGAGTCAGCCTCCAAAGATAATGACATCAGTAAAACAGATTTCAAGATATTAATGAAATCGCTGAAGGAACTCGGATTTGAAGCCATCAATATGCAACAATTTGTTGATTTCATGTATGACAACGCCAAAATTCCATCGCGGTCTGTGCTACTGATTGTGGATGACAGGCACTATAGAGAATATTTCGACCAGAACTTTAAATCCTATTGGGATGAATGGGGTTGGCCGGTCATCAATTCGTGGATCAGTTTTAAAGACAACACCCAGGACCTTATCGACGACCAAAAAGCGTTGATCGCTGAAGGTTATGTGGATTACCAGGCTCACGGAGTTGTTCATAATTATTTCCAGAACGACGAAGAATTCTTGAATGGTGAATTACTGGGTTCCATCACGGCCATGCAGCGTGATCTGAATGTAACGCCGATAGCGTATATCTGGCCGGGAGGCGGTTTTTCAGAGCTTTCTGTTAAGATGGCACGCGAAGATGGTTTTAAAGTCGGATTCACGACAGTGCCCCGCAGCCCGGTTATGTACAACTGGATCCCTCTGGCAGACGAGCTGGATAAGCAGCGGCCCGGGTACGCCCCGGAAGCATTTGCCGGTGATCCATTAATGACAATTCCCCGTTTCTGGGATTCAGATGCCTATTACAGGCTTGATGAAGTCCGCTTAACAGGCAAGGAAGCGGCTGCCGCATCTCTGGAAACCAAAGAGCAGGAATTGCAGTATTACGATCTGGTATGCAAACCTAGGCTGGGCGAAATCCCTACCCTGGCTCCCGAGTAGAAATTTTTTCCGAACAAGGCAAAGCCCATGGCACAAACCTGCATTTTCTGCGAAATCATAGCCGGGCAACAGCCAGCCAGCATCGTGTATCAAGATGACCGGGTGACGGCGTTTCAAGATCGCTTTCCCCGTGCCCCTGTCCACATCTTGATAACCCCCAATCGTCATCTTGAGTCTGTCAACTCCCTTTCTGATGGAGATATAGAACTGGCCGGGTATCTGATTCTCATTGCCAGGAAACTCGCTCATGAAGCCGGCTTACATGAAGGCGGTTATCGGCTGGTGATCAACACTGGACCTGATGCCGGACAATCGGTACATCATTTGCACGTTCATTTACTGGGCGGAAAACCGATGCCCTTGATGGGAGGTTGAGTTTTGGATACAAAACATCGATTGGCTTTCAGCGTTATCATCCTCAGCCTTGTCTCCATGGCCTGTGTCAGAAATGCCCTGGTCCCTGAGATGACCGATGAACAGAAGATCCAGGGGACAGCATATGCCATAGCAACCCAGGCGATACTCAATCCCACCCGCAAACCCGGTGAAAAAGCCCCCACACCTACCCCGGACTCTCCGCATTCTCTTCCAACCCTGCGGATTGAACCAATCCAATACTTTGCAAAATCCGGTGATACATATTCCAAGATCGCCATGAGTCACGGAGTTCCTCTGGAAGAACTCCTGGAAGAAAACGATATCCTGGATGAGAATATGCTGCTTGTTGAGCAGGAAATATCCATTCCTCCCATAAAACCAGCGGGAGATGCCCCGGCTTTCAAAATCATACCTGATTCCGGGTTGGTGTACGGCCCAACAGCTGTCAATTTCAGTGCCGCCCAGTTCCTGGAAGGCCGGCAGGGATACCTGAATTACTACAGCGAAGAAATTGATGATGAGCGCATTGCCGGGGTTGAAATCATCAACCGGGTCGCCCGTAATTATTCGGTCAATCCCCGCTTGCTGCTGGCTCTGTTGGAATACCTGGGCGGTTGGGTGACAAATCCCAAACCCTCACAGGAGCAGATGGACTTCCCTCTGGGTTACATGGAAGATAATTTCAAAGGTCTCTATCGCCAGATGCAATTTGCAGCCAACAATTTAAATCGGGGCTTCTATTTATGGCAGGTTGATGCATTGGGGCAATTTATTTTGGAAGACGGTACCGTCATCAGACCTAATCCATCTGTTAACGCCGGAACGGCGGGTGTTCAATATTTCTTCAGTCAGATCATGGACCAGAAAGCATGGGAACAGGCTATTTCGGATCATGGCTTTATTGGACAGTACCAGATGCTTTTCGCATATCCCTTTGACGATGTTCTGGAACCACTCTTACCTGGGAAGCTCGTACAACCGGTGATGCAACTACCGTTTGAGGATGGTGTTGTATGGTCATTCACAAGCGGACCACACGCTTCCTGGGATTCCGGCTCCGCCTGGGGAGCATTGGATTTTGTACCACCCGGTGACATGTTCGGGTGCAACACCTCCAATGATTGGGTGACCGCGGTTGCCAGTGGTCTGGTTGTCCGTTCAGGCAACGGTGCAGTTGTTCTTGATCTGGATGGAGATGGAAAAGAACAGACAGGTTGGACGGTCTTGTATCTTCATATTGAATCGCGCGACCGGGTTGAGCGTGGAACCCTGGTAAAGGCGGGTGATCCCATTGGTCACCCATCCTGTGAAGGTGGCGTTTCAACGGGAACCCATGTGCACATTGCCAGAAGGTATAATGGCACGTGGATTGCAGCGGATGGTAATATCCCCTTTATATTGGACGGCTGGAAATCGTCCGGCCAGGGAACGGAATACGACGGTGAGCTTACCCGGAATGATCAAAGAATTGAAGCCTGGGATGGCCGGCAGGAAGAAAATCAGATATCGAGGTGAATTTGTCACTTCGATCATCATCCTATTTTCTTTGATCCTGTCGTCCTGTGCTCCCGCTTATTCCAGTCAGCTGGATCTCACTGCGACGGCGCAAACGGGGAAACCCATTCACACCATACCGGTTCAATCCCATTCCAGCAGCGCGAAATCATCCGGATCAGACGTG